>CAYNWJ010000419.1:0-4003 GCA_964400815.1 uncultured bacterium | reverse complement strand
AGAGGGGGAAGCGCTGCAAAAACAACAGAATACCAAAGTCCTTCATCGCGGGGTGAGTTTTCCCGCAGCGAATAACACGCATCTTTGAACCATTCTCCGGACAGTTATGATGGTATCCCATGAATTTACACATTGCCGTCCAACCTGTTTCCTTTCGACGCGGGAAGCGCCCTGCGGTTCCTGTCGAACGCGTACCCGTCCGCTGTCGGTCCCTTCAGCGGCGGACGGGTATCAGCGCCACCGTCGCCTTGTTCAGATAGCTGCAATTGCACCGGTCGGTGGCGTCGGGCATGAGCACGAGACCGCCGGCGGGAATGGCATTCAGCCAGCAGCCCGGCCTGATGCCCCCGTAATTGATCGTCCCCTCCTCACCTTCGCCGTCCAGACGGTAGTATCCGAGGGTGGCCGACCGGTAGACCAGCATGTTCTTGGCGCTTGCCACGATGCCGCAGGTGTAGGAATGTTCGAAGTGGAAATCGAGCTTTTCGCCGGTGAGCAGGTCCCAGGCCGAGGGCTCCAGCACCACCGTGCGGGCGTTAATGATGGGCCGTGAGCTGTAGGGATAGTCCTGCCCCACCCGTATGCCGGTCTGCACGTCCCACAGCCGTTCCCCGTCAGCCGCGTCGAACCCGGCCATCCTGCCGCCGAAATCCGAGATCAGGGCGAAGCGGGTGAACTGATAGGTCATCACCAGCACGTCGTGTTCCGCGCTCAGAGCGAGAAGCGTGCCGAAGATGCCGCCGCGTTTGCGGTAGAGCGTCTTTCCGGTTTCCGCATCCAGCGCGACCAGCGTCCCTTCGGGGTGATCGTCCGGGGATGCGCTGCCGTCGCGGAGCATGGCGTGGTCGAAATCGGCGGGGGGACGGTCGATGAGATGCACGCGGCCGTTGCCGATGGCGATGGCGTTGTGCCGTATGGAATCGCGCGCACGGTACATCCATTTCACCGCGCCGGTATCCGCGTCCATGGCGAAGAGGGCGGCCGATTCGCCGAAGAGCTTGTTGGTGTCGTAGGTCCCCCAGCCCCAGTTGACGATGTGGTCGTAGTTTGCCACGCCGCCGTAAATGACGCCGTCGAGTACGGCGAGATAGCCCCAGTATTCCGTGAAGGAGGCATCGGGCAGGTCGGGCACGGGGTATTCGGCAAGTCTTTTCCCGGTTGCCGTATCGAGGGCGATCACGGTCTGTCCCGCGCTGGTCCCGCGGCCGTGCTCCACGCGGACGTACAGCCTGCCCCCGTCGATGCACCAGTTCTGGTGGGTCAGCGCCGTCCCGAGCGCGTGATCATAGTCGTTCACCGCCTGGATGCCGGGGATGTCGTATTCCCACAGGACGGTGCCGTTGTATGCGTCATAGGCCCGGATGGTGTCGAGGCCCTGGACGAAGAGACGCCCGTCGGCGTAGAGGGGACCCGCCCCGCGGCCGTGGCGCGAGGGCATGTCGAAACGGTCGTCCTTGTACCACAGGACTCCCAGGTCGCCCGCCACCAGCTCGTCATTGGAGGTGATGGTGTTGCCGGGATCGTGGTAGAGATGCGGCCAGTCGTCCGAGCCGGGAAGCTCCCCGCGAACAGCGGCCGTCATGGCGCCCGGTTCGCCCGTGCAGACCACACCGCCCTCGGGCCTTTGAAGCCGGCCGATCTCCGCCTCGTCGAGGGCGCTTCCGTCTCCTGTAACGGAACGGCCCGAGACGATCAGGTTCGCGAAATATCCGGGGAAACGCAGGTCCGCGGCATCACCCTGGAACACGGTCACCCGGGGTCCGTAGAGCTTCGCGTCCATGAGCCGTTCGCGGGCGCGCGCCACGTTCGCCGGGTCCGGGTCCACCGCAACGATGCGGAGATCGGTCCGGCGCGCCAGTTCGAGGGCGAGGGCGCCGTCGCCGCAGCCCATGTCCAGGCACCAGCCCTGCCGGACGCCGGTGCGTTCAAGTATCTCGTCCGCGGCGCGGACGGCCGCTTCGTTACTCCCCCACGGCTCGTTCACCGGCAGGTCCTCCACCATGGCCGGCCGCGCCTTTCCGCTCCCGTCGAAACAATGGATCGCGCCGGTGTCGGTGGTGACGAAGAGCCTGCCGTGCGCCGCCGCCATGCCGAGGGGCCTGCCCTCCACCCGGCCGCGCCATATCACCTTCTTCGAGGCGGCGTCCATGAGCACGATCCCTCCGTCCCCGAACCCGGCCGCGATCCTGTCCCCGGCCGCGATGATCGATACCGCCTCCGCTCCCCCGGTGTCGATGGTCCATGCGGGATCGTTCAGATACGCGGCGGTGCCGCGGACCTGCCTGCTGCCGTCGGGTGTGGCCTCGCGATGGATCACGAACTCGTCGCGGTCCACGGCGTTCAGCAGACCGTTTTCACGGTCGATATAGAGGATGTGCGCGGGGGTCGCCGCAAGGGCCTGTGAATCGATGTCTTCGCGCAGGGCCAGCTCTCCCGTTGATGTCTCCACCACGCCGTGGGCACCGCCGATGACCTCGCGTTCGTCACGGGTGTTGCCGCCGGTGACGAAGAGGAACCGCCCGGCCGCCATGGCGTTCGAGCCGCCATGGGCCCGCTGCTTCTGGAGATGGAAATATTCGAACGCGCCGGATTCCAGATCGAGCGCAGCCGGCACCGCCCGTCCCGTGGGGACGAACAGCCGTTCGCCGTCGGTGAGCAGGTATCCCTGGGACGATATGCCGCTCTTCGCAACCGCGCCGCCGTGGGGCTGGGGCATTTCGATGCCGCCGGAATCGTCGTTCACCCAGATGTCGTCGCCGCTCTCCGGGTCCACCGCCCGGATGAAGATCCCCTCCGACGGCCAAATGCCCGCCCCGACATAGACGGTGCCGCCGCTTACGAGAACGCCGCCGCGGGCGGGCCAGCGGGCGATCATGCGGTCGTTTCCTATCACCATGTCAGTGCCGGTGGCGCAGCGTTTACGCCAGAGTTCGCGGCCTGTTTTCGCCGCCAGGCAGTAGAGGTGGCCGTCATCGCTGACCACGAAGAGCCGGTCGCGCCACACCGCCGGAGCGAACCGTACGGGCCCGCCGGTGGTGAAGGTCCAGCGCACGCGGCCGTTTTCCGTATCCACGGCGTAGACGCGGCAGTCCACGGAACTGCCGTAGAAGAGGGTCTTTCCCGAGACGACCGGCTGGTAGGCGTGGTCGAAAGTCATGCGGGTGTGCACACCGGTCCAGGCGGGATCGGGAGCGCCCTGCTCGCGCTTCCAGGAGAGGGAGAGGGTTTCGGGCAGTGGTGCGGGCGTGTATCCCGTCCGCCCTGCGTCAGCGCGGTACTGGGGCCAGTCGCCGTTCTCGATCGAGGGGTCCCTGGATACCGTATCGCATGACGCGGCGAGGAGCAGCACCGCTGAAAGGGCGATATGACAACAGATGCGGCGTAGGTTCATGGTGTGGTCCGGATTAATGTATGTTGGTTATCCAGTTACACAAGCACGTTGCTTTTCGTCACAATAACCCCCTCCGGACTTCGTCCTCGTCCCCCTCACAGGGGGACCCATGTACCGCCGACGTTTGCAGCATCTTCCTCCCCTGTCAGGGGAGGTTTCACGCAAGTGACGGAGGGGTTATATCGTCATCGGCGTTATTTCCCGCCGTTCATCGGCGCCAGGGCTACAGTGGATTTGATGAGATAGCTGCAATTGCACCGGGCGGTGGCGTCCGGCATGAGGACCAGCCCTCCCGCGGGTATGGCGTTGATCCAGCAGCCCGGCCTGATGCCGCCGAAATCGATGGTCCCTTCGGCGGGATCTTCCAGATCGAGATATCCCATTGTGCCCGAACGGTAGACGAGAAGGTTCTCGGCGCCGGTGATGATGCCGCAGTTGTAGGTCCGGGACATTGTAAACTCTTTCTTATTCCCCGTGAGAATATCGAATGCGTAAGGCTCGAAGAATATCTCCCCCCTGTTCAGGACCGGCCGGGAGCTGTAGGAATAGCCGCCGCCGGGCCCGATGCCTGTCTCCGTATCCCAGAGACGTTCGAGGGTGCCGGCGCGGAAG
>CAYNWJ010000418.1:1300-4016 GCA_964400815.1 uncultured bacterium | reverse complement strand
TGTATCGCGAACTCGGCATGGGTCCAGGTCCGGTGCGGCAGGGCGGGATCGCGGAGCCTGACCATGAGGATGTCACCCGCCGAACCCTCCGTTGTCACCGGCAGGTCGAGCAGGATGCTTCCGATGCAGTGCTGACCGGTCATGGGGGTTGTGATGAAGGCGTTGCGGCGGAGGTGGCCGGGTTTGAGATCAGCCTCTTTCCCGGATGGTGTCATGAATCCGTGAACCACCGTCTGCTCCTCGGCGGGAAACATGGTCCTGAGCGCGAAATCGTACCGGCCGTCGAGGGAACCCTCGCGGCGGAAATGATAGGTCATCTCTCCCGGTACCGCGGTGAGCTCGTCCTCGGTCACATCGAAGAGGCCCACCTCGTGCACCCGCGTCTCGCCGGTCAGCGGCAGATGGACATCCCCCTTGAATTCGCCGGGGGTGCCGTATCCCTTGACGAAGGGCATGGTGATGGTGTCATATGGTTTACGGTCGATCATTTCACCGTGGAAGAAGCGGCCGTCGTCGGGGATGTTCAGAAGCGGCACGCCGGTGTAGCGGTCGCCGTCGCGGCGGGCGTCGGTGAAGACGGGCATATCGGTGAGATTTCCCTCGATGGTGATGTAGTTGAAGGGGATGCCCTGGGGGGGGCGTATGTCCATCTTCTCCGCCATGAAATCGACATCGCCGGGGATGATCGTGTAGAGGGCGATGGGATGGGGCCAGGCCAGCTCGTACCGGCCGTCCACCGCCAGCCGCGCGGGGACGTTGCCGTCGCCGATGAACTCGGGCGTGATCTCACGGAAACGGAGCGCACGGCCGTCCGCCGAAGGTCCGGTCCGCGGCAGTTCCATGCCCGGCGAAACGCCCAGGGCGCTCGAGAGACGCTCCCGTTCCCCGCCGCTCCTCTTCACCCGGGGGCCTGTTTCTGCGGGCGGGGTGTTCGATGCCATGAGGGTGTCGATCTCGTCAGCCGCGAGGGGGCGGGAGAAGATATACAGTTCGTCATAGACCACACGGGGCATGGGGAAATGGAACAGACCGGGGAGCTTGGTCTCCCACCATGCATCCTCCCCCCATGAAGACGCCACGGGGACGCCGTTGACGAACAGCTCCATGCCCTGGGTCCGGTCCCAGTTCAGGGTCACGTGATTCCAGGCGGCTTCGTCCCAGCTGTTGTCCGCCCCGATTTCGTGCCGGACATAACGGGCGTCCTCGATCCATGCCGAGAGCCTCCCCTCGGCGTCGGCCTCGATGGACATGAGGAATCGCTCCTTGCGGCCCCAGACGCAGCCGGACTGGTTGAACAGCAGGCCCTCGGTGAGGGGGCCCTTCACCCAGAAGGACACCGCCCCAGCGCCGGTGTTCAGGCGCCCGGAGCCCCAGATGATGGGCTCGTTGTAGAGCTGGACGGATTCGCGCATGTTACGGTGTTTGTAGATTGCGCCCACGATGAGGTCGAGCTCGGTGGCGGTCAGATTGTCGATATCCTCCCATGAAGGGGGGATGTTCATCATGAGGCCCCGGCCGAACCGGCCTGTTTCGAGGCTGAGCCCGCGCTCCTCGATGGAGGTCATGCCCGACCGCGCCACGAAGCAGTCCTCGAGGAAGTCGAAATCCTCGAACGACAGGTGATAGGTCATCGGCCCCTGGGCGGCGGCCGCGGCGGCGCAGACGAGCGCCGCGAAAACCGTCAGGCCCGCATATCGTGCGATTCGGCGTATCATTGTTCCCCCTTCGAAGATGATGCGTTTCCGTCCGCCGGATGGTTATTTCAGCTGAACGGTGTTGTTCACTGTTGTGATCTCGCGCAGGCCGCCGGCGGGATCGATGACGACCGCTCCTCCCGCGAGAAGAGCGTCCGGCTCCACCGTGAGCTCCACAACCGCGGTCTTCGGCTGGAAATCCAGCGGCGCTGCGAGCGGCGGGACGGCGGCTTCGGCGAGAATCTCCCCGGCAGCGTTCCTGACTGCGACAGTGGCTTCCGGCGCGTCCACCGAACCGAGGCTGTGTACGATCACCCTGACACGGCCGGGCTCGACGGTCACATCGTCCGTCCCGATGCCCAGGTCCGGGCGTTTCCAGTAGGGCGCGCCCTTCTTCCGCCGTTCGAGGGTGACAACCGTGGTGCGCCGCGGCGGGAAGGTGAACGCGATGGTCCTGCTGCGTTCCCATTCCACGTCGCGCCTCGTGGTATCGCCGTCGGCACGGTCGTCGCCATCGGTATCGACGCCCTGGACGACGCGCCAGGTACCGGGCTCCACGTCCCAGCCGGTCATGTGGGCGGTGACCGGTTCGGTCTCCAGGTTGTATGCGATGACCGTCATCTTCTCCGGCGTGGCGTCGGGAATGAGGATCGCCACGCTCTCACCCCGTGCGGGTTTCTCGAAGCGCCAGCTCACCGCGTGGCCCGAATAGAGCATGTTCCGCCAGAGGGCCACACCGCCGAGCCGCGCCCGCTGGAGCTCGCGGGACTCGGAATAGACCCGGTCGATCCACCAGTGGCCCTCGGTGTTCATGTAGAAGGTCTGGTTCTTGTGCCTGATCTGTTCGGCGTAGATCTCCTCCAGGTACTGCTTGTTCCCGGTGACCTGCCAGGCGGCGTGACGGTAGAAGTCCCCGCCGTCGTGGGGGTCCGTCCGCACGGCGATCTCCCGGCCCCAGTCGTCACGCTCGCCGAGGATGTCGATCACATTGGCGCAGAGGGAGCTGATGACCCCGTAGCTCC
>CAYNWJ010000418.1:0-1290 GCA_964400815.1 uncultured bacterium | reverse complement strand
GGTCCGCCTGATCACGTATCGGCAGGAGATAGTCCTCGTCACCCGTCCAGCGCCAGGCCGCCCAGAACATGTGGGAGATGACTCCCAGACCGCGCCCGCTGGCCGCGCCGCTCGGGAAGAGAACCTCGGCGGGAAGGTAGTAGTTCCCCCGGTCGTCCTTTTCCCGGTAGGCCAGGAGACCATCGAGGATCTCCAGGATTATCTTCCTCGTCGCCGGATGGCCGTTGAAATCCACCAGGTAGAGCCCCGGCTGGAAGACGAGATGGGAATAGTTGGTCAGGGACTTGGCCCAGACACCCTCGGAAAAGATTTTGGGACCGCCGTAGAAGGTGCTGATCACCTGACGCCTTCCGAGGTCGTTCATGCCGGTGATGCGGTCGAAGGCGTCGGCGGTCACCATCAGGCGCTCGACCACCTTCGGATCGCCGTAGTCGAGCAGCATGGTCTGCGGCAGGACATTGATGCCCTCCTCGTAGACATGGAGCTCGTCGGTCACGATCGCCGGGAGGCCCTCGAAGAAGGTTTCATTCTCATAGAAGGCCTCCATGAGCCGCAGGATCGAATCGGTTATCTTGTCCGGGGCCACGCCCATGAGCGCCGGGCCGGGGAACTGGTTGGTCATGTCGCCGTCGTCGGATAGCCCGCCGCCCAGTTCGCCGTTCCCGATCTGCCGCTCGTCGATCCACCATTCCACGAACTCCCGCACCAGCCGCAGGTTCTCCACCTGCCTGAACGCCCACAGTGGGACGCCGTCCGGGGCCTTCGGCTGGTCGAAGGAGGGCCAGCCCTGTTCGGTATTCTTCACGCTCCAGTAGTACCGCCCCTGCTCGTGTTTGGGGCTCACACGGAGGAGGTCGGTGATGTCCTCGCTGTACCGGTCGTACATGCGGAGTTTCTTGATGTTCGGGTGCTCCTCGACCATGTTGCCCAGATTGTCGCGCACCTGGGTGAAACGGTCGATCTCCTGCTCGGGGATGGCCTCGTCGCGCTCCTTGAACACGAGCCGCACATCCGCTCCCTCCAGATCGCGGGCATCGAAACCGTCCGCGGCGCAGGCTATCGTCATGTACAGGCTGCGGCCGTTGGGCAGAACGCGGTCGCGGGTGTCCAGCCACAGGGTCCGCGCCTCGCCGGGCCTGACCGAGAAGGTGAAATCGAGCATCGTCCGCGCGGGCCACACCGGGTCCATGATCCTGATGTTGAGGGGGATGAGACCGTCATGGGTCGGTTCCATGTCCAGGGCCGGCAGGTCGATCGCGATACCGTCGAGACCGCCGTCCATGTTCTCCC
>CAYNWJ010000417.1:0-4036 GCA_964400815.1 uncultured bacterium | reverse complement strand
TGAATCATGCGTTGCCTGCCAAACTGAATAACCGGCGTCTTTTCAGTGCTTTTTCACGCCAGAAGATCGTCCAGCGACGGCGGATAGAACATGTGGAAGCCCCGGTGCTCCTGCGCCGTGAAGCGGTCGCCCGTCCCGAAGACATCATAGATGCTCCGGACCTGTTTCCCGGCCGCCCGGAAGCTCTCGATGGGAAAGATCATGTCGCGCACGCCGGACTGGGCGATGAGGCGGCGCGGTGCGATGAGGCCGGTGATGTCCGGGAAATCCAGCCACAGCGCCAGGCCGGGGACATAGTTGCAGCCGCAGTGCCGCACCCCGAGGATGGAGCCCTTCATCTGGGTGAGGTAGCCCGAGATGAGCACCCGCCTGATGCGCTCGTCCAGCGCCGAGGCGTACATGGTCATCATGCCGCCGCCGGAGAGGCCGATGCAGGCCAGGCTGTCCATGTCGAATTCCTTCTGCGCGGAAATCCAGTCCACGAGGGTCACGATGTCCTTGGCGCGGATGCCGATGGAGGATTTGCCGAGGGTGATGGCATTCAGGTGGGGCTTTTCGCAGCCGCCGTCGAAGCCTGCACGCGCTCCCTCCACGAAGTCAAGCCGTTCGCCGAAGGACCACAGCTCCGGGGCCACCACGCTCCAGCCGTGCCTGACCGCCTGGACGGCGTAGTCCCCGTTCAGGGTGCGGATGAGCTCGGCCGCCTCGTCGTCCACCGGCATGCCCAGGATGTCCTTCACACCGTTCCCGTGACCGTGGAGGCACACTGCCACACGGTTCACCGGCGGACGTTTCAGGGGTTTGAGCACATGGAAGGGCATGGCGCGGCCGGGGACAACCGTAAGCTCCCACTTCTCGCGGGTGTAGCCGTTCACCTCCGCCGGTTTCTCCAGCATCCGCGCGCCGTGGGTCTCCGGCCGGGGATTGTGGGTCTCGTTGAGGATCTCCCAGAGCTTTTGGCGGGCGCGCTTCTGCCAGGCGAGGGCGTCCTCCCGTGTCCGGGCATCGAACGCCAGGAGCGGCGGCCGGACCTCGTGTACATCTTCGAGCCAGGCCAGAGGGGAATAGCGCTCCGGGTCCTTGAACTCGATGCGCATGTGGGGAAAGGGATCCTCGGCGTCCATGTTCTGCGCGCGGGCCTCATGCGCCCCGAGAAACCCCATGGAGAAGAGGGCGCTTTTTTTCAGAAGTTCGCGTCGCTGCATGCTGTCGCACATGATGGTGTCCTCCGTATGTCCTGTGGGGGTATGTGGTAGCAGTATGCGCAAAACGGCCTGGAAAAGCAAGGCCCCCCTGCCGCAATCGCAAAAGGAGGGCCCGGAAAACAAGCTGTCGCATCTCAATTTACTTCACCAGAAGCATCTTCCCCGTCGACACCCGGCCGCCCGCCTCCAGCCGCGCCAGGTATACGCCCGAGGCCAGGTTCGATCCGTCGAACACCACCGAATGCGTCCCCGCGGAAAGGGGACCGTCCACCAGCGTGGCGACCTTCTGGCCGGTGATCGAGTAAACCGTAAGGGTGATGTCGCATGCGTCGGGAAGAACGTATTCGATGGTGGTCGAGGGATTGAAGGGATTGGGATGAGCCGCGATGACGGACATCTCCTCCGGCGCCTCGTCAGCCGTCTCCACGGCGACCGAACCGTCCTCGATGAGGCGCGTGGCTCCGTAATCGGTCCCGAACCACACCGCACCGTCGGGAGCCACGCCCACCGCGTTCACTTCGTCGTCGGGGAGGCCGTCCGCCGAGGTGTAGACCCGCCATTCCCCGTCCTCGAACCGGCAGGCGCCCTTGTCCGTGGCGATCCAGACCACATTGTCCGCAGAAACCGCGAGGTCGTTGCACGTGACCCCTGTGAGCCCGGCGTCGCTCAGGGGATGGCGCTTCCAAGTGTGGCCGTCGTAGGAGACGAGGAAAGCCGGCGGTGTAATTCCGGGGAGTATCCGCGATGTATCATTGCCGGTGAACCACATGACACCGCCCGCGCTGAACTCTATATCGTTGAATGACATAGTGGGAATGCCGGAGTTCATGTGATTGAACGTTTCCGTATTCCCTTCATGAACATGGACGAGAAATGAATTCGATAAATCGGATATACCGGCCCAGACGCCGCCCTCGGGATCGACGCCGATACAGGTGATCTTGGAGGATTCGTAGATCGGCGGAGAACTATAATTCTGGGGGGGAAACGTGTTTTCAAGCGTCGAATAGAGGCCGGTCGGGGTGGCGAAGGCGACCGTGCCGCCATTGACGGAGCAGTCGATGATTGAGAATCCATACAGCCCTCTTCGCTCGCCGTCGCGATAACGATTGAGTCCGTATTCGGTCCCGACCCAGATATCATTGTCGCTTTCTGTCATACCGGTAACTTTTTCACCTTCATTCCGTGATATAATACCTCCAATAAATGTCCAACCTGATTCATGAAAAGAACTCAGGTAGCTGTTAAATTCCGTCCAAACAGAACTATCGATACTGATAGCCAAATGTTGCACCGAATTGCCGGC
Source organism: uncultured bacterium (assembly GCA_964400815.1). Classification (GTDB taxonomy): domain Bacteria; phylum Latescibacterota; class Latescibacteria; order Latescibacterales; family Latescibacteraceae. The sequence goes on along the minus strand of CAYNWJ010000417.1, from coordinate 1,525 downwards.
GGGGCCGATAATTATACTTTGATAATAACTATCGTTGTTATCTTTGTTTGGATTGAAAATTATAATCACTTTCTGATTGTTCGATTTAACCTCCGCAAATGGATTGGAATCGATCAACAGATATATATATTCTTCGGATATTTTTCTTGCTTTTAATGCATCGATGAATGCTATCAATTCCGAAAAGTTAGAAGATGAAAAACGATACGTTTGCGTAGAACCTTCAGCCTTGATTACCTGCAATCCATCTTGCCCGTTCACGTAAACGTTATTATTATCATCGTAAAACAATGGTATATATGGATCCTGTCGTGAGGTATAAGGTGGAACTTCTCTTTCTAAATGTTGAACTATCGAAACACCATCGAAACTGAACAACCTATATTGATAATTAAATTCGCCCCTATCGCCAGCAGGACCCTTTGTTTTCGTTCCAATCCATAACGTGTTGTTGCGATCAAATATACCCCCAATAACGTCGCCTATAATCTGGCCAAAGTCATCATCTGTTCTATCCAATTCATGGCCATCATACGAAGCTATGAATCTTCAGCCGCCGAACCATTTTACATTATTTTCATCGATTTTCATCACTGCAACATTGTTTAAATTTTTATATTCATCAGTTAAATTTTTCCATGAATAACCATCATAATATGACACACCCAACAGACCACTCGCCCACACAATACCGTTATGATCGACATCGATACACCAGAACGATGAACCGGAAAGGCCATCATCCTGAGTGTAATGCTTCCACTCTCCCGCGGTATACCTGAAAATGCCTTTCTGGTTCGTGGCGACAAACACATCACTGTCCTCCCGAACAACCATGTCGGAAACCACGGCATCGGCCAATTCACCGGGAAGCGGGTAATCATCGCGGATATGCGCCGTCCTGTCCCACCGAACCAGGCTTTCCGGCGTATATATCCAGAGTATATTCCCCTCAGGCGTGAACTGCCGGATGTCGTTGTCGTAGGTCTTCCACAGGTTTTCGGCAATAACGGAAGTTCCCAGTAAAAGCATCATAAAGCAAAGTATATATTTATACATATAGGTGCTCCTTTCACATGAAAATAACCTTTTTCCATTTCTGAACAACCGTATTCCAATCGTATTTCTCGAACCGACGGTTGACGGTTCTTTTCTTCCGCCGGGATGACAAGGACAGTATTTTTTCCGCAATTTCCACCGCATCGAACACCCGATATCGGGTATTAGCGGGTGGTGCTATAAATATATCGTTTTTTTCAAGAAACGCGGTGTTCTTTGTCACATATTCCTTGTTCGGACCGTCCGGTGCGACGAGCATCTGCGTGTTACAGTAAGCCGCCTCGATGAGCGAATAATTGAGAATATCCTCCTGGTACGGTGACACCATCAGGTCGATCGATGAATACACAGCGCCCATCGAAGGGAATCCGAAATTCGTTTCCGGCTGTGGCTACGGCAATTTCACTTCAGATCAGCAATTTCCGGTTAGGTTTTTGCGAACGAATGGTTTTTTGCTCCATGATTT
>CAYNWJ010000416.1:3598-4041 GCA_964400815.1 uncultured bacterium | reverse complement strand
TTCGAGAACTATTCCTTCAACGCCCCCGGATCGGACGAGCGGCGCGACGAGGCGCTTCTCTATCTGGAACGCATCCGTTTCTATACGGGCGTATACGGCTCGGAATCGGACATCGGGGAGAATTTCGTGGCGAAATTTCCCGAAAGCCCCCTCGCGCCGGACCTGCTGTTCGATCTTGCCCGCTACTACCGCACCATGGGCAGAATTCCCGAGGCGATCGAAAAATACCGCATCCTCATGAACAACCCCCTCTATGCCGCTTTCGCCGACAGCGCGGCCTTCTTTATCGCCGAAACCTATGCGGAACGGGGAGAGCGCGACAGGGCTGTTTCGTTCCTCGCATCCGCCGCGCACGAACAGCCGGGAACGGAGCTGAGCCAGCGGATGTACATGAAACTGGCGGCCCTTCACGAACAATGGGAGCAGCCCGACGCCGCCATCGC
>CAYNWJ010000416.1:0-3588 GCA_964400815.1 uncultured bacterium | reverse complement strand
ATCGCCTGGTATGACAGCGCCCTCGCCGTGGGGGCCTCGAAGGACATCACGTTCGAGTCGCTGTGGGGGATCGGCCGCGTGTTCAAGGAGCTGAACCGCTGGTACGAGGCCGCCATAACCCTGGAGCGCGTGATCGACGAATACCCCGAGAGCATCGGAATCGGGGAAGTCTACATGACGCTGGCTGACGTGTATTTCCTCCAGGGCCGCATCCGGGATTCGATCAACGCCGCGGAAAAGGCCGCCGTGCGCTGCACCAGGCCGCGGAAGGATGAAATTTTCCTGTTCATCGCGGAACTGTACGAGGAGATAGACGAGGCTCACGCTTTGAACCTCTATTCCCAGGTCTACAAGAACAAGTACAGCGCTCCCGATCACCGGGCGAAAGCGCTTCTCCAGTATGGCGATCTTTCCATGAGGGCCGGGGACAAACGCTCGGCCCTGAGCGCCTATGCCCGTATTCTGAGCGAGGACGCTGACTCCATCGCCGTCCGTCAGGCGCGGAACCGCATATCCCGGATCGAGGGGAACGCGCCTTCACCCTCCGAACAGATTCTACCCGAGTGATCGGACGACTGCGGTTTCTGTGAGGCCGGCAATCCCACCAGAAGGGTCTATTCACAGGGAACCATGAAAATGCAGACCCCTCCGGCTTCAGTTTAATGACACTCCCGCAGTCTCCCCGTCCCCCCAAAAAAATTGGAAACAGCGTGTGGTGCTTTATCAACTCGGGGATTGCGGGACATACTCACCTGGCAATCCCCCAAAAACCCAGCGGATAACAGACATAAGATATTATAAAGTATGGTATTACATCCAATAATATAAGCAAAAAAGATTCTTTGAACAATTGATAATACCGCAAATAATACCGCATGTAACCGATGCTGGCGAAGAGGAAAAAATGACGATTGACCGGCCGCCGTTTGAACCATGATTTATGGGATTCAAGGATTGACATGATTATAATCGTGGTTCATCCCGTAATCCCGAAAATCCCGGTTCAGAAACTGAAAAGCCTCGAAATATATGTTTATGCCGGAAAATGGGGGATTGCCAGACATACTCACGTATTGACTCCCCCGCCGGATTGGTGTTACTTTACCACAACGACACTCCGGGCGGAGCGAACATCCCATTTCACAAAGGAGCGGAGATGATGCAGAATTTCACCGTACGGACGGGAGGACGGTCCGATTTCATCGATATCACGCAGAAAGTTCGCGCCATTCTCGGGGAATCCGGCATCGATGAGGGCATCTGTCATGTGTTCATTTCCCACACGACCGCAGGGGTCACCATCAACGAGAACGCGGACCCCGACGTGCGCAGCGACATGATCGCGGCGCTGGACAAGCTGGTCCCCTGGTCGGACGGCTATCGTCACATGGAAGGAAATTCCGCCGCGCACATCAAGGCCTCGATGATGGGATTCAGTGTCGAGGTCCCGGTCAGCAAGGGCCGGCTCGTTCTCGGTACCTGGCAGTGCATCTATTTCTGCGAGTTCGACGGTCCGCGCACACGCACCGTTCATGTATCCTGTATGGGAGCCTGATGTGAACGACACCCTCGCGTCGTTTTCGCCGGAGCCGGACAACCCGGACGGTCACGGTTCCCCGCCCCGGGGAACGGATGCCGATCGTCTTTTTTCATTTCCCGGCCGGGTGCTTGCGTTGGTGTGCATGCTCATGGTGGTCTCCTCCGTTCTTCCGGCGCGGGAATCGCAGGGAGGCGAACCATCCGGCGGCCGCCCTGATCGCACCCTTCATTTCGAGGGGTACGCCATCACAGACTCCCTCGACTACAACGCGGAGTCCATCAGGTATCTCTATGCCGACCGCAAGGTCATCCTCACCGGCAACGCTGTCATTTCCTATATGGGGAGAACCCTCAAAAGCCACACCATCACCTATTACCAGGATCTCGCCTTCATGGTGGCGGAGGGCAGGCAGGACTCCACCGGCGTCCTCGTCGACACCCCCGTATTCACTGATGTGAGCGGTGATGAACTCCACGGGATCAGGATATCCTACAACATGGAAACCCAGGAAGGATATGTCGAGCGGGGCCGGACCCAATACGAAAGCGGGTTCATGAGCGCACGGAGCATCAAGCGCGCCTCCGAGGACACATTGTACGTGGCCAACGGCACCTATACCACATGCGACATCGAGGACCATCCGCACTATTATTTCGCCGGCAAGCGGATGAAATTCATCATCAACGACAAGCTCATCATAAAACCGATCGTGGGATACATATATGAAATCCCGGTCTTCTGGTTCCCCTTCTATGTGTTTCCCATCAAGAAGGGGCGCCAGTCGGGCTTTCTCACGCCGCGTTACGGCTCCTCGCGCAGGGAGGGGCGCTATATCTCCAATGTGGGATATTACTTCGCGCCGTCGGATTATTTCGACTACAAGGTCGGCGGCACACTCAGGGAGCGTAACGGCTGGCTGGTGAAGAACTGGTTCAACTACAACAAAAAGTACGCCATGTCGGGTTCGATATACGGTTCCTACGAGCGCCGCATGGCCACCGACGACGATTCCCGCCAGTGGAAACTCCGCGTATCGCACCGACAGACCCTCTCCCCCACGCTTACCATCGACGGCAGCGGCCGTTTCGAGAGCAGTTCCTATTCGAGCTATAATTCGTACAACATCTACGAGCGCATGAACCGCGACATGCGTTCGACCCTCACGGTGCGCAAACAGTGGCGTGAAAGCGGCAACAGCCTGATCACGACCATGAGCTACAACAAGAACCTGGACACCGAGGCCACCGACACCACCCTGCCCGGCATTTCCTTCCGCAAACCGAGAAAGCTGCTGTTCGGCGACACGGAGGAAAAGAGCGGCTCGGGGAAATACACAACCGCACTGGAAACGGATGCGAATTCACCCGAGCCCTGGTACAACACAATCTATTACTCCTTCAACGCACGCATGAACAACAGGCGGCGGGACACCGGGGACACGCCGGACGATATCCGCGACATGGACCTGTCCACCAGCCTTTCGAGTTCACAGAAGCTGATGGGCTGGCTGGTGACGGAGCCGTCACTCAACCTCAACGAGGAATTCGGATTCGACAGTTCGAAGGACAGAACGGCGCGCTACATTCGCCGGGACAATCTGTCCATGGGGATGTCGCTCGGCACCACCATCTACGGCATGTTCAAACCGAAGATGGGAAACCTGACCGCCCTCCGGCACGTTCTCGCGCCATCCGTGTCCTATTCCTACGGCAAGCGCCGTTTGTTCGAGGGCGAGGAGGCGGATGTCCTGTTCCGGTTCGACAAAAACGACGAGGACAAAGGGCGTGTCCAGCGAATGAACATCAATGTCAGGAACATCTTCCAGGCGAAAACGGCGAAAGAGGGCAGGGAAAACAAATTCGACCTGTTCACCCTCAATTTCTCCACGTCCGTGGATTTCGAGCGTGAAGAACGCCGCATATCGCCGCTGCGCACCACGATCGACCTGAAACCGTTCAGGAGCCTGTCCACGAGGGTGACGGCGAGCCACGATTTCTATCACGATGACGACTCGTTCCACCTCACGAGCCCGTTCCTCGACAATCTGA
>CAYNWJ010000415.1:0-4049 GCA_964400815.1 uncultured bacterium | reverse complement strand
GCCGGCAAAGACGCCGTTCTTGCCCGTCCGGCACTGATCGTCGGCAAGGATGTTGCCCCGTTTGCTGACCGGGAGATCGTCGGTGGTGTCCGGAATGAGCGGATTGGGCAGGTTGCCGATGGCAACGATCACCGTATCCGCCTCGATGTCGAATTCAGACCCCTCCACGGGAATCGGCCGCCGCCGTCCCGAGCTGTCGGGTTCGCCCAGCTCCATGCGAAGGCACCTGACCGTCTCGACCATGTTGTTCTCCTCACCCATGAACGCCACGGGGGAGGTGAGAAACTGCATTTCGACCCCCTCCTCCTCCGCATGGTGTATCTCCTCATCGCGGGCGGGCATTTCCGCCCTGGTCCTGCGGTAGAGGATGATGACCTTTTCGGGACCGAGCCGAAGGGCCGTGCGGGCTGAATCCATGGCGACGTTGCCTCCGCCGAGCACGACCACCCGCCTGCTCTTCGGCATGGGGGTGTCGTATTCGGGAAAGAGGTAGCCCTTCATGAGATTGGATCGGGTCAGATACTCGTTCGCGCTGAAGATGCCGCCCAGATTTTCACCCGGAAGACCCAGGAACACGGGAGCGCCGGCGCCGGTCGCCACATAGACGGCGTCGAAATCCCCGAGGAGGTCGTCCACGGTGTCGATACGGCCGATGACGCTGTTCATTTCGAAGACGACACCGAGTCGCTTGAGATAGTCGACTTCAGCCTCGACAATGGCCTTGGGAAGGCGGAACTCGGGTATGCCGTACACCAGCACGCCACCGGCCTTGTGAAGCGCCTCGAACACGGTGACCGCATGGCCCAGTTTGACCAGGTCTCCCGCCACGGTGAGTCCGGACGGCCCGGAACCGACCACGGCGATCTTTTTGCCCGTGGGCGGAGGCACTTCGGGAACCGAAACCGTACCCGCGGCCCGTTCGAAATCGGCCACGAAACGCTCGAGTCTTCCGATGGCGACCGGTTCTCCCTTCTTTCCGCGGACACAGAGCTTCTCGCACTGGTCCTCCTGCGGACAGACGCGGCCGCAGACGGAGGGAAGGGAATTGGTCTCCTTGATCTTCCAGGCGGCCTCGATGAACTTCCCCTGGGAGATCAGATCGATGAAACCGGGAATGTCGATTCCGACCGGACAGCCTTCCACGCAGGGCCGCGTCTTGCACTGGAGGCACCGCTCCGCTTCCAGCTTTGCGGTCTGTTCGTCGTACCCGTACGGGACCTCGAGGAAGTTCCCGCTCCGCTCCCCGGGGGGCTGTTCCTTCATTTTCTGCCGTGGTATATCCATTTTCCTATGCTTCGCCATCAGCTGCCCTCTTTTTGATACAGCGTTCATTTCCCTGTTCGCCGGCATAGAGTTTCAGTGCCTTTTCGCCATACACATCGAACATGCGCAGACGGTGCATGAGTTCCTCGAAATCCACCTGATGCCCGTCGAACTCGGGACCGTCGACACAGGTGAACTTCGTCTGGCCGCCCACGGTCACGCGGCACGCTCCGCACATCCCGGTGCCGTCAACCATGATGGCGTTGAGGCTCACCACCGTGGGAATGCCGAGCTCACGGGTCAGTTCGGCCGCGGCCTTCATCATGGGCACCGGACCTATCGCAACCGCCAGATCGAATGTTTCGCCCTTGCCGGCCAGGTCCCGCAGCACATCGGTCACGAACCCCTTCCGGCCATAGGAACCATCGTCGGTGGTCACATGCACCTCGTCGGCCACCGCCCGCATCCAGTCCTCGAGAATGACGAATTCCTTCGTTCTTCCGCCGAGAATGGCGGTGACATGGCTGCCCCTTTCCTTCATCGCCTGGGCGATGGGATGTACGGGAGCGATCCCGATACCTCCGCCGAGGAAAACCACGCGGTCATAATCCCCGATATGCGTGGGATGCCCGAGAGGACCGACGACGTCCAGGACGCCTTCCTCCTTCGGCATGTTCTCGAAATAGGTGGTTGACTTGCCCGCCTTCTGGGAGATGATGGTGATGGTGCCTTCATCGGGGTCTGCGTCGGCGATGGTCAGGGGAATGCGTTCGCCTTCTTCATAGAACCGGAGAATGACGAACTGTCCCGCCTTGCGCTTCTGTGCGATCCTGGGCGCGACTATCTTCGCCAGGGTCACACCCGGAGCGATCAGTTTCTTTTCAATGATCTCATACATGCATGGAACCTTTCGGAAACGGCGGCGCGAATCCGCTTGGGTGCGTGGGATGATATCGGTGAAAAAGGCGCACGATGATCATCGAACGCCGTTCTCGCATGAGTACGATAATATACGAAAAAACGATTGCCGGTTCAATGGCGAAACCGTTACCGGCAATCCGACATTTTCCGGCAAACATATTCAATTCGGCGGTTTTCAATTGCTGAACCGGGATGTTCGGGATTACGGGATGAACCGTGATTACAATCGTGTCAATCCTTGAATCCCATTAATCATGGTTCAAACGGTGTACGCCAAATCACCAATCATCCATCGGCGCCATGAGCGGACGCCTTATGCATTCTTCGTTGGGTTTTCGGGGAATTGCCAGCGTAACCGTTGAAGCCAACGGTAAAAACCGTTCGGGAACACCGTGATTCGGTATGCTGTATCTACAATCCGATATACGCCCCCCAAGGATCGTCGGTGTCCCGCTGGAAATCGTCGAGCCGGTTCATGAGGTCCACGAGAACCGGTCTCATTCCCGGCGCGTCCGCAAGGTTGTTGACCTCGTTGGGATCGTGCTCGATATCATAGAGCTCGTAACGGGGCCGCCGGAGCATCGCCTCAACCGTCCGCATGCCGTAATGCGTACTCCCGCGTCTGATCACACTCTGCCATGCCGACGACTGGAGCAGGTCCGAGGCGAAGGGGAATTCGAGCTCGTGGGCCAGGTTCCAGATCAGCTTGTGGCGCCGGGTGCGGACCATGCGCATGGGATAGTACATGGTAATCTGGTGAAACGTGTGGGAGCCGTACACCTCGTCGAAGCCCGCCGCTCCCCGTCCCGTCACAGCGCTCCTGAACGACCTGCCGTGGAAGTCGTAGTCATCGGGAAGCGCGCCGGCATAGTCGAGAATCGTGGGCGCGATGTCCACCCAGGATATCATGGCGTCGCTCGTTCCGCCTCCCCCGTCCGAACGGGGATCGCTCACGATGCAGGGCAGCCGCACGCCGGGCTCGTAGAGGGTTGTCTTCGCTCCGGGAAAGGCGATGCCGTTGTCGGAAATGTAGATTACCACGGTGTTCTCACGGACGCCCGTCCTGTGCAGAATGTCCATGAGGCGCCCGATTCCCTGGTCCATCCTGCCGACCGACCGGTAATACTCAGCCAGCTCGGCCCGGCATTCGGGCGTATCGGGCAGGAACGGCGGCACGATGACATCATCGGGGCTGTACCGATCATCCGTCACACCCGGATACCCCTCCGGACGGTTGCCGAAGGGATTCGGCCCCGGCCACGTGTCGAATGGAATCCCGCGATGGGGATCGTCCGTGCAGAAATACAAAAAGAACGGCCGCCGGTCGTCATCGGAAATGAAATCCTCGCAGGCATTGGCCATTTCCACGGGGCTCCGTCCGAGGGCCTGCATGTTGTTGGCCGTCCCGTCTGAAAGCACCGTCTCGAAGGGATAGACCGCCTCCGGCGCGAGGTGGAACTTGCCCACCCGCCCGGTCCGGTAGCCGGCGTCCGCGAGGAACATCGGCAGGCTCTTCACCGAATCGAACGACTGGAAGTGGTGAAAGGTGTGCTGGAGCCCGTACATCCCATTGGCATGATTGTGCAGCCCCGAAAGGATGGTCGAACGGCTCGGGCTGCAACTCGCGGTGGTGCAGAAGGCGTGGGTGAACCGCACACCCTCCCCCGCAAGCCTGTCCAGCGCCGGCGTCCTCACCACCGGATTACCCCAAGAGCCGAGAGCATCCGTGCCGTGGTCGTCCGATACGATGAGCACAATATTGGGCCTGTCTCCGGCTGCGCGAACCCTCCCCGCCGAAGCGGCGAATCCCGCGCCCGCGGCCCCGAGTGATGCTGTCTTCATGAAGGTGCGGCGTTTCATGGCAT
>CAYNWJ010000414.1:0-4058 GCA_964400815.1 uncultured bacterium | reverse complement strand
GGGAGCGACGTGCAGCGGATCGAAGTAATCGCCGGCCGCCTCATCCGGCTCGTAGGCAATGACCCAGGTGACCGGGTCCAGCCCGAAGATGTCGAAGAATTCCCCGTTCGCGGCGCCGTCGAGGTACCGGTCCAGGTACCAGGGCATGACATGATGGGTTGTGGCGGGAAGCCGGTCGGGCGTTCCGCGTTCGATGGCGGTGATGAGACGTTCTCTCGAGGTCATGGGTGCGGATCTCCGTGTGATGTGCATATATCGACGATCGGGCGACCGTATGAAATGTTGTCCCCGTCCGCGTCAAGTGCATATATTAGGTAATACCATCACCGGGGCGAACGCAACAGAAACCTCGCCGCCTTTGATAGTATACCGAGCCAGCCCCCATAGAAGGAGATCAGACAATGACATCCCGCGAACGCGTCATGCTCGCCCTCGACCACACGGAAACCGACCGCGTCCCGATCGATCTCTCAGGCCATCGCTCTTCGGGCATAAGCGCCATCGCTTACCCGAAGCTGCGCCGCCATCTGGGCCTGCCGGAGAAACCCGTGCGCGTCTACGATCCCGTCCAGCAGCTGGCGGTCGTGGACGAGGATGTGCTCGACCTCTTCGGTGTGGACACCATCGAGCTGGGACGGGGGTTCGCGCTGGACGATTCCTGGTGGGCCGACTGGGAGCTTCCCGACGGCGGCCCCTGCCTGATGCCTTCATGGGCGCTGCCGGAGCGGGACGGCGGCCGGTGGGTCATCCGGTCATCACGCACGGGGCGGGTGATCGCGCAGATGCCCGACGGGGCCATATATTTCGAGCAGACATACTGGCCCTTCCACGAGAAGGAGGCCGATCTCGACAGCATGCCCGGCATCTGGTCGGAGAGCATGTGGGCGGCTATCGCCTCGCCTCCCGGTCCGGAGATCGCAGGACCCGGCGGCGGCGAGGTCTTCCGCACCGGTGCGAAACTCCTCCGGGAGAGCACCGACCGCGCCATCCTGGGGCTCTTCGGCGGCAATCTCCTCGAATTCGGACAGTTCCTCTACCGTAACGACACGTTCTTCCTGCTTCTGGCAGGCGAGCCGGAGAAGGCCCACGCCTTCCTCGACCGCATGGTCGAAATCCACCTGGCGAACCTCGAAACATATCTCGACGCCGTGGGGGACTGTATCGACATCATCGTGTTCGGGGACGATCTGGGGATGCAGACGGGCCCGCAGATTTCCCCCGCCATGTACCGCGAGTTCTTCAAGCCCCGCCACGCGGCCCTCTGGAACCGGGCGAAGGAACTGGCCGATGTGCGGGTCAATCTCCACTGCTGCGGGGGTGTGCGCGAACTCCTGCCCGATCTCATCGAAGCGGGCCTCGACGCCATCAACCCGGTGCAGATCAACTGTTCGGGCATGGACCTTGCGGGGCTCAAGCGGGATTTCGGGAAGGATCTGACTTTCTGGGGCGGCGGCTGCGACACCGGTCGCATCCTGCCCGCGGGCACACCGTCGGAAGTGCGGCGACACGTCCGCGAGCAGGTCGATATCGGCCGCCGCGGCGGGGGATTGGTCTTCCAGCAGGTCCACAACATCCTCGCCAACGTCCCGCCGGAAAACATCGCCGCCATGTTCGATGCGGTGAAGGAATAACCGTGGAAAACCGGACTTATCACGTCCGGCGCGGGCCGCGGGAAGTTGAACTCAGCCTCCCACCCTGACCGTTCCCGTGGTTTCGGCCCCGTTGACGCGAAGCCGGTAGGAGTATTCGCCCGAGGGAAGCCCCGGCGCGCGCCAGCTTGCCAGATGGGATCCGGCATACCGGTATCCGTCGGCCAGCACGACCGTATCGCCGCCGCGCCTGATCTCGAGACGGGTGAAACCGCTCATGGGAATGCGGTACTCGACGGGGATACGGGGATCGCCGCGCCTGACGAGGGCCTCGTCAAGCGCCCTGACTTCCGGTTTCGCGGGAAGCGTGGTTTCAGCGACACCATCCACGGCGCTGTAGTCGAACGGCTCGTCCACCATGTGATATTTCGGTTCCTCGAAACCGCCGTAATCCCGCTGGAGGTAGTAGGTCAGAAGGGGCGTTCGCGGGAAAGACTCCAGCGGCGTGAGGACCGCCTCGCCGTCCTCCCATAGATAGACCGGGATCTTCCGGGGATCGAGAGCATCCGACAGTCCACGCTCCAGGGCGAGATGGAAATAGCCGAAGTTCCCCGGCTCGTGCCCGCCCAGCCAGTGTCCCACGATGTCCGTGCGGAACACGTCCTTCCCGAAGACGACGATGTTCGACATGTAGTCCTTCGCGGTGACTTTCGGCGTCCCGTCGTCCACCGCGCCGTCGAAGGGATGGGGGCCGTTGTTGCCGCAATCTCCGTCGCGGCCGTAGATGCCCTCGATGACCGCCAGGCCGCTGGGTGTGACCGACAGGTGATCGAGGGTGCGCTGTGACCAGACCTCCTGCCAGATGCCGCCGTTTCTTCCCGGTCGGTCCCAGCGTGGAATGCGGTTCTCGTCCCGGTGGCGGAGATAGAGGCGGCGGATGGTCTCGCGGGCGTCCTCGTGCATGACGTCACCGATGCCGAGATCGCTGTCGGCGCGGGCGCAGAGGCGTGTGTAGGGACGGGCGATGATGCCCTGCATGTTCTTCGAACAGAGGGTCATGCCCATGCCGTGGGTCTTGAACTTGGAGATGTTGAGCAGCCAGCTGTCCGGGGCGTTGATGGGCTCGATCTGGGGTATCTTCTTGAACCAGCGGCCGTCGGGCACATCGATCCAGTTGTAGTGTCTGCCTTCCTCGAGCCCTTCTCCCACCTGCCCGGGAAACTCATGACGGAAATCGATCCCGCAGCGATTCGCCATGTCCACGATGCCGTAATACTCGAACGATCCCTTCCCCCGTGGGTTCTCGCGGAGCTTGATGTTTCCGCCGGGAACGCCAAGAGCCTGGAGGCTCTGGAACATTCCCTCCGCGAAATAGAAATCCGCCACCGTGCCGATGATGTCCTCCACGGGGAATTGTCCCGCGCCGGTGGTCTTGAGGTTCATCTTGACCGGGATGGTCGCGGTCACCGGCACACCACGGCCGTCGGTGGGCACGAACACGCTTCCGCCGAACGTCCGGCCCGCGGCGCGCTTCGCGTCCTCGTCCATCTTGCGGTCGATGCTCGTGCGCATGATGAACACCGCCTCGGGGTGCCGCTCGATGAAGGGATGGACGGAGAAGCGGGCCGTCGCCGCGCGTGACGTGTCCGCCATCCTGAATGGCAGGGCCGCTCCGGCGGCGCCGAGCGCGGCCGTTTTCAGGAATTGTCGTCTGGTGGGCATGTGTGATCCCTGTGGATACGCCGGGGAGTCCTCATGGACTGGATCGCATGGATTCCCGGTCCTGTTGTCGTTCTCGAAACCGCGAAATGAATGTCATACTACATCAACGCCCGATGATACGTTCCGGTTTCCCGGTTTGTCACCAGCCCCGTTTTTCGAAGTACGGCCGGATCATGTTGTTGTAGCCGCGGCCGTTCTTCATGAAGAAGCCCTTCCAGAAATAGGGGAATTCGCCACGGTCGCCCATGACCTGTGTCCAGTCGGCCACGAGGAGCCACATGACAAGGTCGCCGATGACGCCGGTTGTGGGACAGACATTGCGGTCGTTGCCGGGAACCCGGACCACGCCCCAGCTTTCGGGGGAATATGTATTGAACGCGATGTCGGCTTCCTTGTAGAGCCGGTCGCCCGAGGAATCGCCATCGGTGGAGAAGGGTGTGAGGGCGACGACGGTCGCGCCCTTCGCCTTCGCGTCGCGGCAGACCGCCAGCTCCTCGGGATGGGCGGAACTGTAGGCGCCGATCATGACGATGTCGCCCGCGCGGACGTCCCCGGCCCGGTACCTGCGGGTGACCATGGGGCCGTTCGCCACACCGACAGCGTCGGACACAAGTGCCCCGTTTGCCCCGAACACCCACCACCGCGCGCCATTTTCGACCAGGTCACCGAGCTGTGCGGCCGTTTCCGCGAATTTCTGGCGGTCCGCACCGACTTTCCGTGCGCGCTGAACGCAGGTTTCGATATAGG
>CAYNWJ010000413.1:1789-4065 GCA_964400815.1 uncultured bacterium | reverse complement strand
GGACGTTCCGTCCGGTCCCCCGCTCCAAGGGGGGACAAGCGCACTGCGGGAGTCCGGTTACCTCCCCCCGAAAGGGGAGGTGGCCTCGACAGAGGCCGGAGGGGTCTGCCTTTTGGCAACCTCTCTGCGAAGCGACCCCCACCCGTGCACAACCATGACTGACGATACACGACTCATATTTTCGGAAAGATACGTTTGCGTAATGCTAAAAATTCAGTGGCAATTGTTACTTTTAATAAAAAATATAGTATTGCGAGTTTTTTGTTGCGAACATCGTAATGTAATAGTAATATGAACAAGAGGCGTATGGTTCAAACATGCTGGTGAATCCCGGCCATTCATGCCTGGAATCGAGGAGTGTCATGGAAAAAGCGTTGGACGAAGTTCCCGAGCAGAACCGCAGGTGCCCGTTTTGCGATGCCGAGGGCACGGTCATCAGGGTCATGAAATACGGCAGCATGGGGGCTGAAAAACAGATCAAGCTCCAGTGCCCCGATTGCGAGAAGACCTGGTTGTATCACACCGACGACTGAAGATGCGACAGGACACCGAGCCGCACGTGAAGATCGTTTCCCGTGCGGCTTTCTGTATCATGGCCGCCTTCTTATAATGTAACCCGGTACACGTCATGCACCCCGAGCGGACGCGCTTCGAACCTGAGACGGCCGTTTTCGTATGCGAAGTCCACGGGTATGCCGTGGGGCGCCCATGCCACGGCCGCCGGTTTCTTCCCGAGGGGAATCTCCACGACGATGCCGTGCGCGGTCACGAAATCCCTGGTCTGGGGTGTGCCGAACTCCCGTTTTCCCCCCGCATAGTTGACGAGATGAACGAAGCGTTCTCCCTCTCTCTGGGTATAGAACATCTCGATGTTCGCCGGTGCGTTTTCGAGCGAAATCGTCCGGTTTTCCGGCGGGCTCGCCATGTCGAGCATCCATCGCGCGAGTTTCATCATGACCGGCGTGGCCTCCCGGAAATAGGAATCGAAGAGCTTCGCCGCGCAGTAGACCGCCGTACCGGACCCGTACCGGTTCACCGTAACCGCGGGCCCGTCCGCGCCCAGGGCCGGCGGCGGCGTTCCCGTTTTGATTCCCTCGAAGGGCGGCACGATCTCCAGGACCGTCCGGGCGGTCGTGGGTGATACTTCCGCATAGTCGCTGGTGACCTGTATGTCCATTGCGGGGATGCCGTACTTCTTCTGTTCCTCTGCCATGCGCAGATAACAGTTGGCCGTGCCGGACGAGCCCCTGTAGTCGAGCCCGAGCACATCCGCCAGCGCGAAGGTGGAAAGCGGCCGGTTGCCGGTATCGCGGATCCCGGTCTGGCCTGTGACCAGCAGTCCGCCGCCATTGCGGACGAAGTTTCTGATCGCCTCGCATTCGGCGTCCGAGAGGATGCGCAGGTCCGGGAGAACGAGGGCCCGGTGGCGCGGGAGGTCGGCGGGCAGCCGGTCGCTGTTGAGAATGGTGAATTGGCAATGGCTTTCGATGAGCGCCTTGTGGGCTCCGCAGACGGAATAATAGGCGGGGGGAGCCTCCCATGTCGGGGTCGGCGCCATCGGTTTCTTCGACCACACGGAATCGGCGGCATGGAGCACGGCGACATCATCCACCGGACGGCAGTCATGGAGATAGGGTTCGAGATCGCGCGTGCGGCTGTTGACCTCGCCGAAGACCTTCATGACCGCGGGGTCCGGATTGCCGTGGGGGTAGGGGATGTCGGAGAGATACGTTCTGCCGCAGGAGGCGAGCAGGGTGGCACATTCGCTCGTGAACGCCTCGGGTTCACGGAGTGAATATTCCCCCCATGTGTTCCCCCGGGTGTTCATGCAGCTCCATGTCACATCCGGAAGGCTCGAGACATAGCGCGCCTCCAGGGAGAAGTTCCAGGCGAAATTTCCGACCTTCGGCACAGGCGTGTCCCAGGTGATGTGGTGGACATACCCGGGAGGGGTCACCGGATACCGGAACATCCAGGCGTAGTTGTTGATGATGGTTATGTCGGGATCGGCCTCCGCCAGCGCCTCGTGCACTTTGCGCATGTGGGCCTCCATGCGGCCGTTCGCCCAGCGCCGGTAGCGGAATGCGTTGGGATGATCGTCGCTGTCGGGCATTTCCCCGCCCACCTCCCGTTCGTATGACGAGCGGCACCAGGGACAGAAACAGTTCGACTGGAGATACTGCTGCATGACGATGTCCACGAAGAAACCGTCGATATCGTATTTCGCCATGATCTCCTTCATCTGGGGGATGCCGTATTCCTCGACATAGGGTGAG
>CAYNWJ010000413.1:0-1779 GCA_964400815.1 uncultured bacterium | reverse complement strand
GTCCGCGATGGCTTCGGGAGCGAAAATCTCGCGTGCAGCGTCGGTATTCCTGATCCAGTCGGGATGGTCCTTCTGGCGGCGGCGTTCCATGCCGAGCATGAAATAGACGATGCGGCGGATTCCGTGTTTTTCGAGCGCACGTGTCAGCTCTCCGGTGAAATCGCGGTCGAGACCGGGATGCACCGTGCCGATTTCCGTCGGGTAGTATGAATATCCCGCCCAGCATTTGGCGAAATAGCTCACCATCTGCACTCCCGCATCCGCGAAGGCCCGCGCGCAGGCGTCCGCGTCGAAATCCCGGTATATCCTTTCGAATCCGCCGAAATGGGTGTCGATGTGAAGCTGGCGGTAGACGTTTTTCATCCAGTCGCGCGGATTGTCGGCCCGGGCGTCGCGGGGCATGACCGGTGCTATGCCTGACGCGAAAGCAGCCGCTCCCGCCGCCGTACCGGCGATGAACCGTCGGCGGCCCATGCCGTGGGATGCGTGATCCTTCATGATGGATTTCTCCATTTTGAATGGTGGTCGTTTTCTTTCATATATGGGGATATTGAACGAAAAAAAATTGGCGTTTCATTCGATTCGCCTTGTATGTATATTTAAGCATACTTTACTATATATCATTCTCAGCAGATTGTCAATCGGGCGGTTTCCCATGGCCAAATATGTGCTCCAGCTGGAGAATGTGACGAAGAAATATGACGGGATTCCGGTTGTAAGCAATCTGACGGCCCGTTTGTCCGAAGGCTGTATTTTCGGTTTTCTCGGGCCCGAGGGGGCGGGAAAAACCACCGTCCTGCGCATGATCCTGGATATCGTCAAGCCGGACAGCGGGCTGGTCAAGGTTCTGGGCAGGACGAACATTTCCAGATTGCTGCCGATGATGGGATATCTTCCCGAGGAACGGGGGGCCTATGGCGGCATGACCGTGGTACAGTTTCTCACCTATTACGGTTTCCTGAAACGTGTCAGCCGCAGACGGCTCAAGCATTCCATCCCCCGCTGGATCGAACGGGTGGGTCTGGTGCAGGTGGCGGACAGGAAGCTTGAAAGCGTCTCCCATGCCATGAGGCAGAGGACCCTCTTTGTGGCGGCGGTCATGAACGCCCCGAAAATCGTTGTTTTCGACGATCCCTTCTCCAACATCGATCCTGTCAATTTCGATATTCTGAAAGCAATCATGATCCGCCTTCGGCAGCAGAACAAAACGGTGGTTCTGGCGACACACATGCTGGACCGGGCCGAGAAATTGTGCGATCTTGTCCTCCTCATGAACAGGGGGGAGCGCATCTATGACGGTACCATCGGCCGCCTCAAATCCCGGTATCCCGCGAATACGGTCTTTCTGGACATGGAAGGCGACCCCCGCATCGTGTCTTCGCTGGGCATGGTCGAGGATGTGAAACCGAATGCCGGAAAGCTCGAGGTGCTGCTCAATCCTCAGACCGACACCCAGGCATTTCTCAGGGCGCTCGTCATGAAGGCGCGCGTTCGGTCGTTCGAGGTGAAAATACCGTCCCTGCACGAGATATTTCTTGACCTTAGCGGGAGACGGCGATGAGAAACATCCTCTTCGTGGCGTTGCGCGAATACACCGAAGCTCTGAAAACCCGGATGTTCGTGGCCAGCATCCTCGCGGCCCCTCTGATCGTCGGCGCTTTCATTCTCGTCTCGGCCCAGATAGAACGGCAGTCCTTTTCCGGCCTCCGTCCCGTGCGGCATGTGGCAATCATCAACAGGTCCCGTAAAACCGCCCGTGAACTGGAAACCGTCTTCAAT
>CAYNWJ010000412.1:0-4083 GCA_964400815.1 uncultured bacterium | reverse complement strand
GGGGCTTTGCAGTGAACTGCTGAATCATGCATTGCTTACTAAACTTGATACCCGGCTTATCTTCACGCACATTCTTCACGCTTCACGCACGCGTTCAGGCGCTCATCCGAGACCGCACCAGCGGGCGATGAAGAGTATCAGCGCCGCCGCCTCGTCGATGATCTCGTCCAGGATGACGTGCTCGTTGACGGTGTGGGCGTCGCCCAGGCTCCCGCAGCCGGTGGCGAGGGTGGGTATGCCAAGAAGATGCGAATAGAGCCATGCGTCCATGGACGAGGTCACGCCGCTCAGTTCCGGATGGATGCCCGCGCCGTCGTATGCTCCCGCCAGCGTGGTCACCAGAGGGTGCGCGGGATCGAGGCGGCTCGACTCGTGGCGGTATGGAAAGCGGATATGGCAGTGGTCCCGGAGCCATTCCGGTCCGCGCGTCCCGATCCTTTCGACGATCTCGCGGATGACGGTGTCTCGGGGCGTGGTCAGATAGCCGAACATGCCGCTGAACTCAGCGTGTTCGGGAGCGATGGTGGGCCAGTCGCCCGCGTGCAGCTCGCCGAAATTGACCGGCATGGGATTCTCGTAGCCCGCGAAGAGAGGGTCCACGTCCCTCGTTTCCGCAAAGAGTTCGTCATGATACTCCTCGATGATGCGTATCGCCTCCATGGCCATCTTGAGGGCGCTCACCGTGGTCGTGGCCGATCCCGAATGCCCCGCCCGGCCCTCCACCGTGCCGCGGAACCACACCGACCCCCGGACCGAGGGACAGATACGGTTCGAGCAGGGTTCGAGGTTGATGCAGCAGTCGGCCCTCTCGCCCCGCCGCACCAGCGCCAGTGCGCCGTTGCCGCCCGGCTCCTCCTCGATCACGAGATGCAGGATGACATCCCCGGCGGGCCTGACACCGAGGGCCTTCATGGCGGCGAGCACGGTCCACAGCACCGCGATCTGGCCCTTGTCGTCGCAGGTCCCCCGGCCGTACATGGCCCCGTCGCGGATGTAGGGATCGAAGGGCCGCTCCTGACGTTTCGTGGGCGGAACGACATCTGCGTGGGCGTTGAATATCACGCTCCCGCCCGAGCCGTCCCCCTTGAGAAGGACCCTGACGTTCGGCCGCCCCTCATAGGGCTGACCGTGCCATGTCTCGGAAAATTCCGGATCGTCCGTGATGGACTCGGGAACGGGGACCTCTTCGCTCAGATCGGCGAGGGGATCGAAGCGCTCCGCGAGCCAGTGCATGGCCGGCCCCTCGAACCCGGCGATGGACTCGAAGCGCACCAGCCGGTCGAGGAATGAGATCATGTCGTCCCGCAGGGCTTCGCAGGCGGAACGGACGGTTCGAATATCGATCGTTTCGGACACTGTCATGCACTCCGTGGAGAATCGTGAAATGAATCGTGCGTCACACCCTGCCCGCGGCTGCGCAATATATAACGAAGCGTTCGGTCCCGTCGAGACCGAGCGTTCTGTTCAGGGCATAGTCGTCGAACGCCGCGATGGCGCACACGCCGCAGCCGACGGTTTCGGCCGCCAGATAGAGATTCTGGCACACATGACCGGCGTCGAGATGGAGATACCGGTATCCCCGCTCACCGTACCGCCAGGTCATGCGACGGACGTCCGCCGCCCACAGGAACGTCACGTTGGCGCCGGTTACCATTTCCTGCCCCAGGCAGCCGTCGGCCACCTCACCGGCCACACCCGGTCCGCCGTTCACCGGACCCAGACGGTGACCGAGGGCGAGATAGCGGTAGAGACCGGGATCGAGCCCTTCGACACGGTTCACGAGCAGGAAGGTATCGAAGGCGTGACGCGCCCCCGCCGAGGGCACCGTGCGGAAGGTCGCCGCTTTGCCCGCCACCTCCTTCACTCCCTGGGTGCACCACAGAAGCCAGGAAAGCTCATCGAGTGTCATCGCACCCCCCGTGAACGACCGTCTGCTTTCCCTCTTTTCGATCGCATCGGCGACAGTAACCGGCTCGACCGCCGTATCGCCCGGACGGGGAAGATCGATCAGCGGCCCTCCCTCCCAGGGTGTCTCGAGCGGCGGAGGAGGCACGCCCCGCGACTGGCCGGAGGGGCCGAGATATTCATAGCAGGTGCGTTCCATGAACTCCCTGCCGATGGATGCATCCGTTTTGTCTTTTCCGGATTTCGCTTGACTGATGGCGTTTTCTCCTTATATTTGTGTGGATGACGGGAGATTCTCCCGATCAATATTAACCCCTTCGTATCGGGCATGGAGCAATGAAAACAAAGTTTGCAGTCATTTCACTGATACTCTGCGCAACCATCGTCACCGGCTGGAATCTCATTCCCGCCACGGCGGAAGACCATGCCGTATCCGTGGCCACACCCGGCAGAACAGCCGGTTTCGACCGCCTCGCGATCAATGTCGATCCCGACTTTACCGGATCGGAGCGAGGGAACGGCGAAAAGGTCCAGGGCCGCATGCCCATCCACGAACCGGCACCCGGCGCAGATCACACCATGCGCTATATGAAGATCGATCCATCGGTCGAATACACCCTCAAGATAGTCCCCGTTCCTCCCGGAAAGCATAGGACGGACCGCTTCAAACCCCACTGGCACGAGCGCCGTCTGCCGAAATTCGAGTTTCCCGATCCGAAGAAGCAGATGAAGCGGATGATGTATCTCCCGAAGCCGTTCGAGGACAGGCTCCTCGCCCCGCCGGACGATTCCGGGGAACGGGACTGAACACCGCAGGCGCGGCTCCTCAACGCTTCTCCACGGACATCTCCTTCATCGACAGAGAAATGCGCCGCCGTTCGATGTCCACATCCAGCACGGTGACCGTAACCTTCTGATTGACCTTCACCACATCGGCGGGATTCTTCACGAACCGGTCGGCGAGCTGGCTTATGTGCACGAGACCGTCCTGGTGCACGCCCACGTCCACGAATGCGCCGAAGGCGGTGACATTGGTGACGATGCCCGGAAGCCGCATGCCCGGCCTGACATCCTCCAGGGTGTTGACCCCCTCGGCGAATGAGAATATCTCGAACCGCCGCCGGGGATCGCGCCCGGGTTTCGCCAGTTCCTCCATGATGTCGGTCAGCGTGGGAAGCCCTGTCGAACCGTCCACATAGCGCCTGATGTCGATGGACTCGCGCACCTGTTCCCTGCGCATGATGTCGGCGACCGAACAGCCTATTTCACGGGCCATGCGTTCCACGATGTGATAGCTTTCCGGGTGCACGGCGCTGGCGTCGAGGGGATTGCCGCCATCGGAAATACGCAGGAATCCCGCCGCCTGCTCGAAGGCCTTCTCCCCCAGCCTGGGGACATCGAACAGGTCCCGCCGCGACCTGAAGGGACCGTTCTTCATCCGGTGATCGACGATGCGCGCGGCGAGGGCCGGCCCGAGACCGGAGACATAGGTCAGAAGCCTCCCGCTCGCCGTGTTGAGATCCACCCCCACGCTGTTCACACAGCTCACCACCACGTCGTCCAGCCGCCCCCTGAGCAGGCTCTGGTCAACATCGTGCTGGTACTGTCCCACGCCGATGGACTTGGGATCGATCTTGACCAGTTCGGCCAGCGGGTCCATGAGCCGCCGCCCTATCGATACGGTGCCCCGCACGGTGGCGTCGAGATCGGGGAATTCCTCCCGCCCCGCCTCCGACGCCGAATAGATGGACGCGCCGCTCTCATTGACCATGACCACCGGAATTCCGTCCGGCAGTTCGATCGCGCGAAGAAAGGTTTCGGTCTCACGGCCCGCGGTGCCGTTGCCCACCGCGATAACATCGATGCTGAACCGTTTGCAGAGGTCGATCACGGTCTGTGCCGCCCGCTCCCGCTCGCCCTCCGAGCGATGGGGATAGATGGTGTCGTGATGAAGGAGGGTCCCCTGCTCGTCGAGACAGCACACCTTGCAGCCGGTGCGGAAACCGGGATCGATCGCCAGCACCCGCTTCCGCCCCAAAGGCGGGGCGAACAGGAGCTCCCGCAGGTTGTCTGCGAAGACCTTCACCGCCTCCTCGTCGGCGCGGCGCTTCGATTCCTGGCGCGTCTCGGTTTCCATGGACGGTCCCAGCAGGCGGCCGAAGGAATCGTGCACGGCTT
>CAYNWJ010000411.1:0-4084 GCA_964400815.1 uncultured bacterium | reverse complement strand
GTCCCGCCGGTAGGGGTCCACGGTGATGGAATAGCTCATCTGGTTCTCGGCGAGCACCTGGCCGTTGCGGTCATAGATATATCCGCGGGGCGCCTCGATCACCTCGCGTTTGATACGGATGGCCTCGGAACGCTGAACGAAATGGTCGTATTTCAGCACCTGGATGGAGAACATCCTGAGGGCGAGTATGAACACCAGGCAGAGGCCCAGGATGATCAGGGGCCAAGGGTTTCTCCTGAGGCTCTTTTCATCGGTATTCCAAAAGCTCCCGTACGACAACCGCGAGACCTCCCTTTTGCGCCCAGTCCCATATCTTCAGGAGCAGCACGGCAAGCACGGCAGTAAACACCGCTCCCGGCAGGCTTTCCCTGATGAACAGGGAGACAATGATGGAAAATTCGAATTTCGTATACAGCATCAGATAGATCATGTCGTGGACCGCACAGACGAAGAGTGTGGTGAACACCTTGACGAGGTTGTTCTCCACGGTCAGGCGCTCCCGGATGGACCCGAGGAGAAAGCCGGAGATCGACATGGCAAACGCGTTATAGCCCAGGTATTCCGGTGAATACACGTCCTGCAGGAAGCCGATGAGGAACCCGTAGACGATGAGTTCCACGGTGCCCGCCTCGCCCGAAATGAAGATCAGCGCCACAAGCGCCAGATCCGGACGGATGCCATAGATGTCGAAACGGCCGATCCAGGTTGACTGGACCATGAGCGCCAGTGCGATGAGAAGGATGTTCCTGATGGTTTTCATGCTTCGCGTGTTCTCCGTCGGCGCACTGTCAATCGATATCCGGCCGCTGGAAATGCCCCTCGCCGTCGCCGTCGTCCCACACGTCGGTGCGGTCGGAGCCTTCGATGACGAACACCTCCTGTATGGACGAGAAATCTATGTCCGGTTTCACGTTCACGCTCGCATAGCGCTCAACGTCGTCATAGAGGGGGTTCGTGACCTTCCCGATATAGAGTCCCTCGGGATAGATGCCGAAACCGGTCGTATACACATCCGAACCCTCCTCGGGGATCATGCTCGGCGGAAGACCGTACATCCGGAGGAAGGGACCTCCCTCCCACCGGATGATGCCGTTGATGCCGCCCACTTCGGCTGAAATCCGCGAGTTCACATCCATGATGACCTCGACGCTCGATGATGACCAATAGACCTCGAACACCTTTCCAACGAGACCCTGGGAGGTGACCACGGCCATGTTCTTCCGGATACCGTCGCGCCTTCCGGCGTCGAGGATGATGGTGTTGACGACCCGGTCGAAATCGTGCCCGAGCACCGTGGCGGCAATCGCCGACCCGCCGGCGTCGAGACGTTTTTTCAGACCCAGCATCCGCCTGAGCCGCTCGTTCTCCCGCAGGGCGATTTCGTGACGGCGGATGCGGTCGGAGAGTTCGAGGTTCCTGAGGCGGAGTTCCTTGTTCTCCCGCCAGAGATCGAGGATATAGATGCCCCAGGAAAAAGTAAAACGGCCGGTATTGAAAACGGCCGTCGTCACCGCGCGGGCTGTCCGGGTCTTTTTGCCCTCTCCCATGAGCATCATGCCGACCGAAAGAAGCATCGCCAGGAGCAGGGTGAAAAGGCGCCGGTGAATGCGAATGAATGAATAGGCCCTGTTCATCGATCAGAAAAGAACCTTTCTGTACTCTGCCACATTTTCCAGAATCTTTCCCGTACCGCGGACGACGCAGGTCAGGGGATCTTCGGCCACGTGGACCGGCAGACTCGTCTCCTCACGAAGCCTGCGGTCGAGCCCGCGGAGCAGCGCCCCGCCGCCGGTGAGGATGATGCCGCGGTCGAGTATGTCCGCGGCGACCTCGGGCGGTGTTCTCTCGAGCGAGAGCATGACAGCGTCGGTGATGGCGTTCAGGGGTTCAGCAATGGCCTCGCGGATCTCCGACGAGCTGATGGTGATGGTGCGCGGGATAGCCGCCACCAGGTCGCGCCCCTTGATCTGCGTCTCCATCTCCTCGCCGAGGGGACAGGCGCTGCCGATCTCCTTCTTGATCTTCTCGGCGGTCCGCTCGCCCACGAGCAGGTTGTAGCTTTTCTTGAGATACTGCACGATGGCGTCGTCGAACTTGTCACCGCCGATACGGATCGAGGTGGCGCCGTTGACGATGCCGGAGAGCGCGATGACCGCGATCTCCGAGGTTCCGCCGCCGATGTCGATGATCATGGAGCCGATGGGGGCGTGCACGTCGATGCCCACGCCGATGGCTCCGGCCATGGGCTCGGTGACCAGATACACCTCACGGGCGTTGACCCGTTCCGCCGAAAGCCTGACAGCGCGCTTCTCCACCTCGGTGATCCCGGAGGGCACGCCCACCACCACGCGCGGCCGGACGAGGAAGCGATTCCTGATGACCTGCTTGAGCAGGACCCTGAGCATCTCCTCCGTCACCTCGAAATCAGCGATGACACCCTCGCGGAGCGGCCTGATGGTCACGATCTCGCCGGGTGTGCGGCCGACCATCTCCTTCGCCTGGGAACCGACTGCGAGTACGCGTTTCGTCTTCGTTTCGATGGATACGATCGAGGGCTCGTTGATGACGACACCCTCGCCGCGGACCCAGATCAGGATGTTCGCCGTTCCCAGATCGATACCTATGTCACTGGAGGTGAGGTTGCTCAGGAATCCCATTGCGTTGATCTCCGTATATGTTTTTTTTGTTGTCCAGTCAGGTATGAGCGGCCGGTCCCGCAGTCAGGACGCAGCCCGGCCGATCCGGGTCGCGGCGTTTTACCGTCGTCCGCGCATGGTCCGTTATCAGTGGAGGAAGTGGCGCATGCCGGTGAAGACCATCGCCACGCCCAGTTCCTTCGCCGTGGCCACGACCTCCTCGTCACGCACCGATCCGCCGGGCTGAATGATATACCGGACGCCGACCGCGTGGGCCTCCCGCACGGTATCGTCGAAGGGGAAGAAGGCGTCAGACGCCAGCATCGCCTCTCCCATCTCCTTCTCGATCCACTCGTCCCGATCGCCGCCCGGGGCGTTCTCGCCGAAGGCATGCTCGAGGTTCTCACGCGCCTTGGTCGCCGCCAGCTTGCGCAGGCTGTCCACCCTGTTGGGCTGGCCCGCGCCCATGCCGAGCACCTGGAAGAAACCGTCGGCGTATTCCCGGCAGAGCACGATGGCGTTGGACTTGGTGTTGCGGCAGGCGATCATGGAGAACCCGGCCAGCGCCTTCTTGTTCTCGGGGAATTCACCGCTGACAACATCCCATTTCTCGAACAGGTCCAGGTCGCCGTCCTGCATGAGCATGCCGCCGAGCACCTGGCGATAGACGGGTGTCGAGGGCTTGCCCACTCCCGCCACGTCGAGCTTGACGAGCATGATGTTCTTTTTCTTCTTGAGCTCTTCGAGGGCGTCGGGCGTGAAATCGGGGGCGATGACACTTTCCACCATCCTGCCCTTGAGGAAGGCCGCCGCTTCGACATCGAACGGTTTCGTGCAGGCGATCACCGATCCGAAGGCGCTGATACGGTCCCCGTCCCAGGCGGCTGTGAGAGCCTCCGCGATGGTGGCGCCGGTGGCCAGGCCGCAGGGATTCGAGTGCTTGATAACCGACACGGCCGCTGCGGGGGCCAGGTCCTTCACCGACATGATCGCGCCGGTCATGTCCATGTAGTTGTTGTAGGAGAGATGCTTTCCCCAGAGCTGTTCGGCGTCCGCCAGACTGGGGTGATCGAGCCCCTCTCCGCTGAAGAACATGGCTTTCTGGTGC
Source organism: uncultured bacterium (assembly GCA_964400815.1). Classification (GTDB taxonomy): domain Bacteria; phylum Latescibacterota; class Latescibacteria; order Latescibacterales; family Latescibacteraceae. The sequence continues at coordinate 340 of CAYNWJ010000411.1, read as the reverse complement.
CAGTTCTCGCCATAGCGGAGTTCGACGCCCTTCGTGTATTTCAGGCGGAGCACATGCTCGTCGGCAAGCCTGCGTGACAGGAAGGTGTCGATGGCGGCGTCATAGTCGGCCGTGTGCCTGAACACCTTCACCGCCAGATACGCCCGGGTCCCGTCGGTGAGCACGCCGTTTTCCTTCAGCTCGCCGAGAACGAGGGAATAGTCCGCGGGATCGGTCACCACGCCCACATACCGGTGGTTCTTGGCGGCGCTCCTGAGCATGGTGGGGCCGCCGATGTCGATGTTCTCGATGGCGTCTTCGATGGTCACGTCTTCGCGGGCGACCGTCTTTTCGAAGGGAT
>CAYNWJ010000410.1:0-4096 GCA_964400815.1 uncultured bacterium | reverse complement strand
CGAGCGTGTGATACAATCGGAAATACAGCGCTACCAGGCCTATAATCAGCAGGCGCAGATCGATGTGGAGTCCATTCGCGCAAGAATGCGGCCGGAAGCGGTCGAGATCGTCCAGAGTTATATCCTGCTCGACGCCGTTGAGGAAGCGCAGGGCATCGACATTTCCAAGGAAGAGCTCGACGAGCGCATCAGGAACATGGCCGAGATCAACAACGTGGAATACCGCGATTATCGCCGCCGGCTGATCAAGGAGGGCGGTCTTGATGACTTCAAGCGCAACATCGCCCGCGAAAAGGCCTACGAATGGATCGTTTCCGCGGCGGATGTCGAGGAGAAGAAGATCGAACGCGATTCGGGCGAATCGAACATCGCGACGCCCTGACCAAAATGGAATAAAAAACAATTCATGACACCAGTGCATATGAAACGGGAGCCCACATGAATTTCATACCCTATGTCGTCGAACAGACCGGTCATGTCGAACGCACCTACGACATCTTTTCCCGATTGCTCAAGGACCGCATCATCTTCATCGGAAGCGAGATCAACGATCACGTGGCCAATATCGTCGCGGCACAGCTGCTCTTTCTCGAAGCGGAAGACCCGGACAAGGATATCTACATGTATATCAACTCACCCGGGGGAAGCGTCCACAGCGGTCTGGCGATTTTGGACACGATGCAGTATGTGAAGCCCGATGTGTGCACCACCTGTCTGGGTCTCGCGGCCAGCATGGCCGCCGTGCTTCTCATGGCGGGGGACACCGGGAAACGGACGAGCCTTCCGAACGCGCGCATCATGCTTCACCAGCCCTTCGGCGGCGGGCGCGGGGTCGCGTCCGATATCGAGATCATCGCCAAGGAAATCCTCAGGACCCGCGATACCCTTGTCGACATCATCTCAGAAAAGACCGGTCAGGACCGTAAACGGGTCATGAAGGATATCGACAGGGATTACTACATGTCGCCGGAAGAGGCGCGTGACTACGGCGTCATCGATTCGGTCATTTCACGAAGGGACGACAAGGCCAAATGATGCGCAAAGGATCGGACAAGAATGATTATACCTGCTCGTTCTGCGGCAGGGACGCCTCCATGGTCGAGAAGATGATCTCGGGCCCGGATGTCCAGATCTGCTCGGACTGCGTGCGGACGTGCAGCGATATTCTCAGGGACACGACATCCACCTCGGCGGTGGCGCTCGATTTCGATATCCCCACACCGGTGGAGATATTCGAAAAGCTCGAACAGTATGTCATAGGCCAGGATATGGCCAAACGTCTGCTCAGTGTCGCCGTGTACAACCATTACAAGCGTATCCAGTATCAGGGTGAGCTCGACGATGTCGAGCTGGAGAAGGACAACATCCTGATGATCGGCCCCACGGGCACGGGGAAGACGCTTCTTGCACGGACCCTCGCGAAGATCCTCAAGGTTCCCTTTACCATCGCCGACGCCACCGTGCTGACCGAAGCGGGATATGTGGGGGAGGATGTCGAGAATATCCTCGTGCGCCTCCTTCAGGCGGCGGATTATGATGTCGAGCGCGCCCAGATCGGCATCGTCTATATCGACGAGATCGACAAGATCGCCCGTAAATCCGCCAACCCCTCCATCACAAGGGATGTTTCCGGCGAAGGGGTGCAGCAGGCGCTCTTGAAAATGCTCGAGGGCACGGTATCCAGCGTGCCGCCGAAGGGTGGACGAAAGCATCCCGAGCAGGCGATGATCCAGATCGACACGACCAACATCCTGTTCATCTGCGGCGGCGCGTTCGAGAACCTGTCTTCGGTGATCCGCCGCCGGGTGTTCCAGAAGTCGATGGGTTTCGGCGCGGCGGTGCGTTCGTCCCACGATGCGAAGGTCGGGGAGATTCTCGCGAAGGTGGAGCCGGACGACCTTAACAAATACGGTCTCATACCCGAAATAATCGGCAGATTGCCCCTCGTCTGCGCACTTGACGAGCTCGACAGGGACGCCCTGCACACCATCCTGACGAAGCCGAAGAACGCCATCGTCAAGCAATATGCGAAACTGTTCGAGATCGACGGTATCGAACTCGTCTTCGAGGATGAAGCGCTCGACCGGGTCGTCGACATCAGCCTGGAAAAGAAGACCGGCGCCCGCGGCCTCAAGGGTGTGGTGGGAAAGGCGATGATGGATGTCATGTTCCGCACTCCCTCCGAAGGGAATATTCGTAAAGTTATCATCAGCGCTGATACGATCGGCGGAGGCGAGCCGGTCATCGAAAAAGACGATGACGAGGCTCTGAAAACCGCATGATGCGATGCCGGGTGCATGCGCCCCTCTTCCCGCCGCACATGATATGCCATCAAAAAGAACAGGGAAAACGTGACGGATCAAGACAAAAAGACCGACAAACTGCTTCTCGACACGCTTGCCGATTTCGAATCGATTGATTCCTATCCGGAGAACATGCCGATTGTGCCGATGCGCGACATGGTGTTGTTCCCTGACATGATCGTACCGATCATGGTGATACGGGAGGCGTCGATCGAAGCGCTCCAGGATGCGCTTGTCGGTGATCGCTATCTCTTTCTCTCGCTCCAGAAAAATCTCGAGCAGGATAATCCCTCCCGCCGTGACATTCACGATGTCGGCACCATCGGCAGGATTCTCCAGGTCCTGAAGCTTCCGAACGGCGCAGCGAAGGTCCTGATGGAGGGTGTGACCCGTGCTGAAATCACCTCCATGAGAAAAAAGGACAAGCACTACCGTGTCAAGGTCCAGCCGATCGCAACGGCTGTCATCGACACCCCCCGTATCACCGCTCTCAGGAGGAACGTGCTCGACAGGTTCGAGACCTATGTGAAGCTCTCGAAGTCCATTCCGGACGAAGTGGTTACCAATATCAGGCAGGTCGAAGACGCCCAGCGGCTGACCGACACGATTTCTGCCCATATCATCGTCTCCAACGACCGGAAACAGGAGCTTCTCGAAATCTTCTCCCACGAGGATCAGCTCGATCTTCTCTCCAGCATCCTGGCGGAGGAGATTGAAATTCTGGAGATCGAAAAGACCATCGACCGCGAGGTGCGCGAACGCCTTCAGAAATCACAGAAGGACTATTACCTGCACGAGCAGATGCGCGTCATCAGGGAGGAGCTGGGCGAGGACGAATCCGACGATGAGCTCGAGGAGCTCGAGACGCGGATCAAGCGCTCCGGGATGACGCGTGAAGCCGGGAGCAAGGCGCTCGAAGAGCTTAAAAAGCTGCGTAAGATGCACCTGATGTCGCCCGAATCCACGGTTGTGCGGAATTATCTCGACTGGCTCATCTCCATTCCCTGGAAGAAGCGGACACGGGACAATCTCGATACGGTGAAGGTGAAAAGGATCCTTGACGAGGACCATTACGGTCTCGACAAGGCAAAGGAACGTATCGTTGAATACATCGCCGTGCTCAAACTGGCGAAGAAGATCCGCGGACCGATCCTCTGCTTCACCGGCCCGCCGGGTACGGGGAAGACGTCACTGGGCCGGAGCGTCGCCCGCGCGATAAACCGTAAATTCATCCGCATGTCATTGGGCGGCATCCGTGACGAGGCAGAGATACGGGGTCATCGCAGGACCTACATCGGCTCCATGCCCGGCCGCATCATCCAGAATCTCAAGAAGGCGGGGACCCGCAATCCGGTCTTTCTCCTGGACGAGGTCGACAAGCTGGGCATGGATTTCCGGGGCGATCCCTCATCGGCCCTTCTCGAGGTCCTCGATCCCGAGCAGAACAACAGCTTCAACGACCACTATCTGGAAGTGGACTACGATCTTTCCGAGGTCATGTTCATCACGACGGCAAACTACGAGGACGCCATCCCGCCGCCGCTTCTCGACAGGATGGAGATCATCCGTCTGTCCGGCTATCTCGAACACGAAAAGATCGGCATCGCCGAGAAGCACCTGATACCGAAACAGCTCGAGGCGAACGGGCTCCGTAAAAAGCACCTGACCTTCGAACGCAACGCCCTGACGAAGATCATCAGAAAATACACGTCCGAAGCCGGTGTCAGAAACCTGGAGCGTTCTCTTGCGAAGATTTGCAGGAAAGTGGCACGGGAAATCGTGGAAAAGGGCAA
>CAYNWJ010000409.1:0-4107 GCA_964400815.1 uncultured bacterium | reverse complement strand
CAGGCCCGGTCACTATCAACGTATATGGATGCTGACTTAACTTGATAACCGGATACCATTATGCATTGGGAACATAGAGTGTTTGGTACAATCGATTAACCGGACACCATTGAGATCGCATCACAACAGGAAAACCACTCCCGTAACCATCACGGAGTGGTTTTCCGTTTCCCGGTGGTGTACATGACACAAATATCCAACCAATCGACCGCGCCAATTTTCATAAGGTAAACAATTATCATAAAAGAGCCTTGAAAACGTTTGCCGCATTATGATATATTGCCAGCACTCCGGGCATCGACCAGGCGTGTTCTTCCCATGCGGATAAAATTTCAGCCGTTTCGGATGTTGATTGTTTGCCATTGCCCGAGATGAAAAAACCGGCGAAAAGTTTATATGTATGCTTCGAATAAATCACAGCACTCCACCAAAGACGTGTTATGGACAGAATAAACAGGCGGGATGTGGTGTATTCAACCGAATTCTGCGAACTCGTTGCAAAAACGGTTCCCGAAAAAGGCGATGGTCCACCCTACTATTCCCTTTCTGTTCCGGATTACGTGACAGTTCTGCCGGTAACGACCGAGGGCGACATCGTCTGTGTCAAACTTTTCAGGCCCGCAGTAGAGACTGAATCTCTCGAGCTTCCATCGGGTGTGGTCGAGGAAGACGAGGACCCGATGGAAGCGGGACACCGTGAACTTCTGGAGGAAACCGGATACCGGGCGGACAAGCTCGAGTTTCTCGGTTCCCTCAATGCCGATACCGGCCGGATAGACAATACCCTCTGGTGCTATTTTGCGGGTGATGTCAAGCTGGAACACTCTGATCCGGACAGAGAGGAAGGCATCGAACGGATCATTTTATCGCAGCGGGAACTTGATCGTTCAATTGACAATGGCGAATTCAACCATGCACTCCATCTGGCTGTGCTCTTTCTTGCAATGAAACGTGGCTGTTATCCCAAGAAGACCGTGTGAAAGATTCGCATGAAAAAAGATCGTCGAATCAGAACAAGGAACAGGAAATAGCCTTTTTCGACGATTTCGGTTCCGATTCCGACTATGATGTCTTCACGCCGGATTCGAGCCGACGTCTGATAACGCGTCTCATGTCGCTCGGAGGCTTTGAAAGGGGATCCCGAATCGCGGATATCGGCTGCGGGTCGGGTGTTTTCACACGTCTTGTCGAATCCGACGGTTTCAGAACGGTCGGTCTCGATATCAGCATGAACCTGCTGAAAAAAGCGCGCGGCGAATCATCGCATATTCCTGTTGTGTGCGGAGATGCCGAACATCTGCCGTTTGCTTCGGGTTCGCTTGACGGCGCACTGCTGAGCGGTTTGATTCATCACCTGCCGAACCCGGAACGGCTGGCGGAGGAACTCTACCGTGTCATGCGGAGCGGGGGTTCTTTCGTGGCATTCGATCCAAACCGTCTCAACCCGTTCATGTATTTGTACAGGGACAGGTCTTCGCCGTTCTACAGCATGAAAGGTGTGACCCGGAATGAACGGCCGGTCCTTGCCCGGGAAACGAAGGAGGTGTTTCAGCGCGCCGGCTTCACCGTTTCCATCGACCATGTATCAGGATTGAAGTATCGTTATGTGGAATCGGGACTTATGAAATCCCTGCTTCCCCTTTACAATACCATCGACACCGTCATGTTCGCGCCTCAATTCATGAAAAAGCTCCGAGCGTTCGTTATCACCCATGGAGAAAAAAACTGAATACTCACGCAAAGCAAGAGGATTATGTGTTCGCCGATGGTGAACGGGCCGATGTGTGTATTGTCGGCGGCGCCGGGCACGTGGGACTCCCACTCGCCATCCTCCTTGCCAACAGAAACCGTAACGTGCTGATCTCCGACATCAACAGCTCCGCGTGGGATACGATCCGTTCCGGAAGGATGCCGTTTATCGAGAACGGGGCCGAACCGCTCCTGAAAAAAGCTCTCGAAAAGGGCCGTCTTGCATTCTCGGACAGCTCCGATTGCATTCGGGGCATTCCCGTCATCATCATGATCATCGGTACGCCTGTCGACGAATTTCACAATCCCGATTACAAGATTTTCAAACGATGGGTCGATAAAAACCTTCGGCATCTTTCCGACGAGCAGATCATCATCCTTCGCTCGACAGTGTATCCCGGCACGACGCAATGGCTGCATGACTATCTGGAAATGCATGAGCTGGGAACACGGGTCGCCTATTGTCCGGAGCGTATCGTGCAGGGAAGCGCGATCGATGAAATGCAGTCACTGCCGCAAATTATAAGCGGCACGACTCCCGAGGCTCGTGACCGGGCGGCCGTCATATTCCGGCTCGTCGCACCGGATGTGGTCGAGCTGAAACCAACGGAAGCGGAATTCGCGAAACTGTTCGCCAACGCCTATCGGTATATTGAATTTGCCATCGCCAACCAGTTTTTCATGATGACATACAATGCAGGGGTCGATTACTACAATATCATCGATGGCATGAAATGGCATTATCCACGCTGCGAACACATTCCGCGCGCAGGATTCTCAGCGGGACCCTGCCTGTTCAAGGACACCATGCAGCTCTCCGCATTCGCGATGAATCAGTTCACCCTGGGACAGGCGGCGGTGATGGTCAACGAGGGCCTCATTCTCTTCATCGCTGACCAAATCCTCAAGGATGAACCCCTCAGCCGCATGACGGTGGGGTTGCTTGGCATGGCATTCAAGCCGGACATCGACGATACACGAAGCTCCCTCAGCTACAAGCTCAAAAAGATTCTGCTGCTCAAGGCCAGGGAAGTGCTGACGACCGATCCCTTTGTCGAAAACGACCCTGATCTGTCCCCGGTGGACGATGTCATCGACCGGAGCGACCTGCTCATCATGTGCGTTCCCCACAGCGTGTATGGATCACTGGACTTCAAGGGAACGCGTGTGATCGACATCTGGGGATTTTTGCGCGAGCGTGAAAACGGCGCAACAGGCGCTGCCTGTTCCAGCCCCGACGGCGGACAATCATGACGGGACCTATTACGACTGCTGTTGCGGGCTGCGGATTCGGCGCCTCGGTTCACATTCCGGCGCTCCGGCTCGATGAAAGGTTCGATATCAGGGCCGTCTGGTCAAGAACCATCGAGCATGCCGAACAGACCGCCCGGGACGGGAATATTCCGGTGGCGTCCAGTGACTGGAAGGCCATCATCGCAGACGACAGCATCAGGGCGGTGACAGTCGCCGTTCCCCCGGTCATGCAGCCGGCCCTTGTCATGGCGGCGCTCGATGCGGGGAAACATGTTTTCTGCGAAAAGCCTCTTGCCGTGTCCCTGCATGACTCCCGGCGCATGGTCGACAGGGCGGCCGGGACTGCCTGTGCAAACATGGTGGATTTCGAGTTTTCATCCCACCCGGCGTGGATTGTCGCGAAACGGCTTGTCGATGACGGCGTGATCGGAGATATTCGTCATGTTCTCCTTGTATGGAACCGGGAAACGTATGCCCACAAAACAGGCGCGAAATTCTGGAAGACAGACCCGGAACGCGGCGGCGGCGCCCTCAATTCGTTCGTATCCCATTGCACCCATTATCTCGAGTGGCTGGCGGGTCCGATACGACGTGTCAGGACATCGGTATCCAACCTCGACAACAACCTGCCGGACTGCGATACGCTTTTCCGCGGAGAATTCGATTATTCTTCGGGAGCGGCAGGCTTTGCATCGGTCAGCACCGCATCTCCCGGCACGGCCGAACACCGTCTCGTCATTTCAGGCGCGAAAGGCAGCCTTTGTCTCGACAATCGAACGAAGGATTATCTTGACGGCTTCACACTCACCACAACGGACCGTGACGGCGTGGTACGCGAATGGGCGAACGATTATACAGCCGACAATCAACGGACGGTTGCTGACGGTCGAATCACGGCGGTTCATGCTCTGGCGGTACGCTTCGGAAACTGGATAGAAACGGGAACACCCGAGAGACCTTCATTTGCGGACGGTTTTCGCTCGATGGAGCTGTTGGACGCTTTCAGGCGCTCCGACGCTTCAGGAAACTGGATCGAGGTTTGATACACGATCAGCAATTTCCGGTTTAAAATTTGCTTACAACCCTCACATGAGGCAAGGAACA
>CAYNWJ010000408.1:0-4115 GCA_964400815.1 uncultured bacterium | reverse complement strand
GGCTTTCCCTGTTCCGGAGCATTCCTGATGTTGATAGGTGAGCAGCCCGCGCCGGCGTCGTGAATGACCCGGGATGCCGTCAGTCCACCGCTCGCGGCAGCCGGAACGCCATATCCCGGCGCCGTTTTCCATCGTGAACCGGTTCCCTTGCTACTTTCCTGTTGAACCGAACACCGGAAAGGATGTATAATTATAGGACATTCCGTTCCACAAAAACACCCTGTTTGGAGGATTCATGAAATTCAAATACTTCAGCGCGTTCATCCGCGCCGCCATCGTGTGTCTCATCCTTCCGGTATTTACCGCCCCGGCCGGCGCTGAGGGCCCCTCGAAAGCGGAGGTCGTGGGCGTCATGAAAACCGCCGCCGCCTTCATGGCCGACAGTGTTTCCGTGCGTGGCGGGTACGTCTATCAGTACAGCGCCGACCTGACCGAGCAGTGGGGGGAGATACCCGCGCGGCCGTCGCAGATCTGGACCCAGCCGCCGGGGACGCCCACGGTGGGGATGACATTCCTCGATGCCTGGCGCGCCACCGGTGACAAGCTGTTCCTTGAATGCGCGGAACGGGCGGCCGAGGCCCTCGTGGCCGGACAGCACCCGGCGGGCGGCTGGCACTATCTCATCGATTTCGACATGCCGGGCCTCGAGCGGTGGTACGAGGAGGTGGCCTCGAAATGCTGGGGCTGGGAGGAATACCTCCACTATTACGGCAATTGCAGTTTCGACGACGAGGCGACCACCGCACCCACGGAGCTGCTGATGGAGCTTTACATGGAGACCGGCGATCCCCGGTGGCGGGCACCTCTGCTCAAGGCGCTGGATTTCATTCTCGAGGCGCAGTACCCCAACGGAGCTTGGCCCCAGCGGTACCCGGTCAAACGGGAGTTCCTGCACGGCGGACATCCCGACTATACCGGGCACTACACTTTCAACGACGGTGTCATACCCAACAACATCCTCCTCCTCGTGGAAGCCTGGGAGGAGCTGGGCGACGAGCGTTTCATTGAAGCCGCCCGGCGGGGCATGGATTTCTACATCGCCTCCCAGATGGCGAATCCCCAGGGAGGATGGGCGGACCAGTACGATCACGACATGAAGCCGGCCTGGGGACGCATGTTCGAGCCGCCCGCCGTGGGGTCCGGCGTCACCATCCGCTGCATACGGGAGCTCGAGACCTTCTATACCATCACCGGCGACCGGCGCTATCTGCGGCCCATCCCCGACGCCATCGCATGGCTCGAGCGTTCGAAGATCAACGACGATCGGTCGAAAACCTATCATCATCCCTATTTCGGCAGGCCGCGCCCCTACACCCACGCCTACTATTACGAGCCGGGGACCAATGAACCCATCTACGCCCACCGTTCGGGAACGGGCGTCCACGACGAGAAGTTCTGGATCACACACGATTTCGAGAACATGTATCCCTACGGCCCGCCGTATGTTGTAGATCTGGAGGGGATCAGGAAGGAATTCGAGCGCATCCGCGCCCTTTCCCCGGAGGAGGCCCATGCGGAATACGAGGCGAAGAAGGCCTCGGCCGATGAACCCCGCAATGTGACTTCCGAACGCGCCCGCGAGATCGTCGACGCCCTCGACCCCCGTGGATGCTGGATCACCGGCATCACCATCCCCGACTATCTCAACGACGCCCTGTACGCTCCGAGAACCACCATGCAGGGCATCAACATCCGCGTGTTCAACGCAAACATGGAGGCTTTGACCGATTATATACGCGGCCTGAAAGGACAGTAGAGCCGTCACGGCAGGATGACTGCTGTCATGATTACCTGCCGGGGATGTGACGATAATTCACATAATCTTTTGAAAACAGTCGTTTTCTGTGTGATTGTACCTTATATTACCAGTGCTGATAATAAGCACATTTTGCTCTACGGGATGGCGCCATGGCCGATCTGGAAAAACAACTCTCTTTTCTTGACGTCTTCTGCATCGCCAGCGGGGCGATGATCAGTTCGGGCATCTTCATCCTGCCGGGCGTGGCCTTCGCCATGGCGGGCCCTCTGGTGTTCGTCTCCTATCTCCTGGCCGGTGTCCTGGCCCTGCTGGGAACATTGAGCATCGTGGAACTGTCCACCGCGATGCCCCGCGCCGGCGGTGACTATTATTTCGTCACCCGCAGTTTCGGTCCGCTCATGGGCACGGTTTCCGGATTGATGAGCTGGATGGCCCTGTGTCTCAAGTCCGCCTTTGCGATCTTCGGCATCGCGGAAATCGTTTATCTCTCCACCGGGATCCCCGTCTATCCGTCCTCGGTGGTGCTGGTTGTGCTCTTCACCGTGCTGAACATGGTGGGGGTCAAGGGAGCAACCCGGCTGGAAGTGGTCCTCGTGCTCGCCCTGTTCGCCCTCATGACCGTCTATATCGTGTCGGGCATGCCACGGGTGGAGGAATCCCGCTTCTCCCCCCTGCTTCCCATGGGTGCAAATGCCGTCCTGGTGACGGCGGGATTCGTGTTCGTGAGTTTCGGTGGCCTGCTCAATATCGCCAGCATTTCCGGCGAAGTGAAAAATCCCACCCGTAACATTCCACTCGCCATGCTGTCGTCCGTGGTCGTCATAACAACGTTCTATGTCCTCCTGCTCATCGTCACCGTAGGCGTCCTCCCCGCGGAGCGGCTGACCACCTCGCTCACACCCATCGCCGATGCGGCGCGGTCGTTTCTGGGCGGCTTCGGATACTACGCCATCTCGCTGGCGGCGCTCCTGGCCTTCGTGACCACCGCGAACGCCGGCATCCTCTCCGCCTCGCGCTATCCCCTGGCCCTGAGCGCTGACTGTCTCGTCCCCGGCTTCATCGGAAAGATCCACCCCCGCTGGAAGACGCCGGTGGCCTCGCTCGTTCTCACCGGGCTCGTTCTCGCGCTGGTGCTGCTCTTCGACCTTGAAACCCTGGTCAAGTCCGGCTCCGTGGTCATCCTCACCATGTACATCGTCACGAACGCAGCGGTCATCGTGCTCAAGGAGAGCCGCCTCCCCGGCTACCGCCCCTCATTCAGGGTCCCGTTCTATCCCTGGATACAGGTGGCGGTCATGCTCGTCTTCGCCTTCCTCATTGTTGACATGGGCCTCGTGGCGGTGGAAATCAGCCTCGTGGTCACCGCTGTCGGGTTCGCGGTCTTTTTCTTCTACGGCAAAAAACGCCACGGCGTCGAGTTCGCCCTCATGCACATCATCGGGCGTGTCATCGACCGGGAGCTCACGGACGCCACCCTCGAGACCGAGCTCCGGGACATCATCCTCAGCCGCGACGACCTCATGGCCGACCGGTTTCACATGCTCATCGAGAAAGCGCCGATCATCGACCTCGACGAATCCTGCGATTTCAACGTTTTTTTCACGGAAATCGCTGAACGCCTGGCCGCCGACGCCGGCATGACAGCGGATGAAATGGCCGACCTGCTGAAACAAAGGGAGCGGGAGAGCAGCACCGCCATCACACCCTTCTTCGCCGTGCCCCATGTCATCATCCCGGGAGAGAAGACCTTCCGCATGTTCATCGTGCGCAGCCGGAAGGGCATCCGCTTCTCCGACGAGAACCCACGGGTCAACGCCATCTTCGTTCTTGCCGGCACCAGGGACGAACGCGCATTCCACCTCCGTGCGCTGGCAGCCATCGCCCAGATCGTCCGGCACGGCCGTTTCGAGAAACAGTGGCTCGAGGCCGCATCGGAGAACCAGCTCAGGGATATTCTGCTTTTGGCGGACAGAACGCGGTTCGAGGCGGGGAAATAGCCACTTCTTGGTTTCTGCCGGTTCCGCATGCTGTTACGGCAGTCAATAATCCGGGTATCCGGTTCGGCAAGCAACATATGATTCAGCAGTTTTCTCTGCAAAACCCCCTTCCGTCGCTTCGCGCCACCTTCCCCCGAAGCGGGAGAAGGAAAAGCACCACGGGTCGGGCTCCCTCTCTCCCTCCAGAGGGATAGGGGATATCGGGAGAGGGGGCGATTAAAAACCAGAGATTTTCGCCTGAAATGCCCAATTTCGGGCCCGGTCAATATCAACGTATATGGATGCTGACTTAACTGGATAACCTGATCGGGTAGGAGGCGGGGTCACCCCCGCCGTCCTCCCACACCACCGGGCGTACG
>CAYNWJ010000407.1:0-4150 GCA_964400815.1 uncultured bacterium | reverse complement strand
CCCTGTCACCAGGATGTGACATCCCCCTCTCCCGCCGCGAAAGAGGGGGGCGTGCCGCACGGGACTTTCAGGCGCGCAAATCCCCTTCTTTTAAAGACTTAAGAGAAGGGGCCGGGGGATGAGTTCTGAGCATTTCGCGTCCCCCCTTGGAGCGGGGGACCGGACGGAACGTCCGAGGGGGGTCTTTTTGCGATAATCCGAAAAGACTTGACCCTGTCCGTCCCGTTTCCCTACATTATAATTCTTCGTTCCCCCGACCGATCATCGACACCGGAAACCGCCGACGGAGCACCATGGACCATCCCCGTGTCAGCCTGCTCACCTATACCGCCGATGCCGAGAACCTTGTATGCGGCGCCGCTAAGCTGTGCTATGCCGCCGACGCGGGAACGGTGTTCGAGCACGGTCCCGGCGAGATCGAGACCTTCCTCACCCGCCTGCGGGCCATGGGGCATTTGAGCCCCTTCGAGCACGCCTCGTTCACCTTTCTCCTCGAAGGGGTGTCGAGAACGCTCACCCACCAGCTCGTCAGGCACCGCATAGCCTCCTATTCCCAACGAAGCCAGCGGTATGTGACCCACGAATCCTTCGACTATATCGTGCCGCCGAGCCTGGAGGGGAAGACAGTGACCGTGGACGGCCAGGATATTGACGCCGTGGCGTATTACCGGGATTTCATGGCGCGTTCGGCAGAAGCCTATTCCGTGCTCCGCGGGGCACTCGGCGGGAAAGGCGAAGAGGCGAACCAGGACGCCCGCTATGTGCTCCCGAACGCCGTGGAGACCAAGATCATGGTCTCCATGAACGCCCGTGAGCTGTTCCATTTCTTCAATGAGCGTCTCTGTCTGCGCGCCCAGTGGGAAATACGCCGCGCCGCGGAGGAAATGCTCCGTCTGGCGAAGGATGCGGCGCCGGTCATATTCAGGAATGCCGGTCCGAAATGCGTGCGGCTCGGCCGGTGCCCGGAGGGAAAGCTTTCCTGCGGCAGGTCCGCGGAGATGAAGGAGCGGTTCATGGACGGTTGACACGGCCGGCCGTGAAAATGGACACCATGACATGCCACGCGCCCGGCATTGGCGCTGCGATATCAGGCATGTGCATGCTGCTGCGAAAAATCATGGACACCACCGATACACAAACCGAAGAAAGGACTGACGATGTTTACCGTTATCGGCGAACGTATCAACATGACACGCAAGAAGATCCGTGAACGGGTCTGGGAGCGCGACGAGGCCTTCATCCGCGGAGAGGCGAAGCGCCAGGCCGAAGCCGGGGCCACCCACATCGACGTCAACGCCGGCGGCGATCCCGCCAAGGAGATCGACGACATGAAGTGGCTGGTGGCGATCGTGGCGGACGAGGTGGACCTTCCCCTTTCCTTCGATTCGGCGAATCCCGACGCCCTCCGCGCCGGTCTCGATATCGCAAACCGCGAGGGCTCCATCATCAATTCCATCACCATGGAGAAGGAGCGCGTCGCGGGAGTGCTTCCGCTGGTGAAGGAATTCGGCACCGGCGTGGTCTGTCTCACCATGGACGACACCGGGATGCCCGAGGACTATGAGGGACGGGCGAAGATCACCGACGATATCGCGGCCCTTTTCGGGAAAGAAGGGGTTTCCCTCGACCGCGCCTATTTCGACCACCTGGTGCGTCCCGCGTCCACCAATCCCGGACAGGCCCGCCACATCCTCGATGCCATCGCCTATACGAAGAAGACCTATCCCGAAGCCCGCATCGCACTGGGGCTCTCGAACATCTCCTTCGGCATACCGAAGCGCAACAACTTCAATCGGGCCTTCCTGGCCATGCTCGTTGCTGCGGGCTGTGACGGGGCCATCGTCGACCCCACGGAGAACGAGATGATGACAACGCTCTGCGCGGCCCGGGCGGTCATGGGCATCGACGAATACTGCATGCAGTACCTGGAGAAGATGCGCGCCGACGGGCAGGCATAAGAGATTCGCCGGTTCCGGTGCAGGAAAAAAATGAGCGCACGGCGGATGTCCCGTCATGCGCTCTTTCATTTCCATGCCGGACGCCGCTGCTGATACCCGGCCCGGCCCGTTATTCCCTGCTGAACTTCACTTTACCGCCGACGATGGTATGGACCGCCCGTGTCGAGAGTATGTCCTCCGGCGGGATGGTGAGGATGTCCTTCGAGAGCACGGTCATGTCGGCGAGCTTTCCCGGCTCGATGGAACCGAGGATGTCCTCCTGGAAGGCAGCGCGGGCCGCCCAGATGGTGAAGCCCCGGAGCGCCTCCTCGCGGGTCATGCGCTGGTCCGGGAACCACCCGCCCGGCGGATTGCACTCCCTGTCCTGCCGCGTGACGGCGGCATAGATGCCCGGCATGGGATCGTGTTTCTCCACGGGGAAGTCCGAGCCGCAGGGGATGAAGCACCCCTCGTCCAGGAACCGACGCCAGGCATAGGCTCCCCTGACACGTTCGGCTCCGACCCGCGCCTCTGCCCAGCCCATGTCCGAGGTGGCGTGGGTGGGCTGCATCGAAGGGATCACCCCCAAATCGGCCGTCCGCCGGAAATCTTCCGGCAGGACCACCTGCGCGTGCTCGATGCGGAACCGGTGATCGTCCGCGGGATGTTCCGACAGGGCCTGTTCATAGGCGTCGAGGGTCATGCCGTTCCCCCGTGTGCCGATGGCGTGGGTGCAGACCTGGAATCCGGTGGCGAGGGCGGCGCGGCAGACGTTCAGCAGGTGCTCTTCGGTGATGGTCATGAGGCCGGTGTATCCCGGACGGTCGGCGTAGGGTTCGTACATGAGGGCGCCCCGCGAACCGAGGGCCCCGTCGGCAAAGAGCTTGACACTCCTGGCGCAGAGCATGTGACCGCCATACTCCGGGACCCTGTTTTTATCCAGGTAGGCCTCGATGTCGGCGCCTTCGCCGGGATTGGACAGCATGGCGTAGATGCGGATTCCGAGGCTGCCGCTGTCGATGAGTTCCCTGTAGATCGCCATGGTGGCGGGGGAGACGCCGGCGTCGTGCACGCCGGTGAGTCCCACCTCGAGGCATGATTCAGCCGCAAGTCTGATGGCCTCCCTGGCCTGGTCCGGCGTGGCGTCGGGAATGTGCCGCGAGACGAGGCCGATGGCGTCGTCGACGAACACGCCTGTCGCCGCACCGTTTTCGTCACGCAGGATTTCGCCGCCCGGAGGATCGGGCGTGGAGGCGTCGATGCCCGCGATCTCCATGGCCTTTTCGTTCGCGATGGCCGCGTGCCCGTCCACCCGCCGGAGAAAGACCGGATGGTCCGGCACGGCATCCGAAAGGATACGGTGGTTCGGAAACTCTCCACCCGGCCAGAGGTTCTGGTCCCAGCTCCGGCCGGTGATCCATTCGCCTGCCGGGGTCCCCGACGCCTTTCCGGCGACCATCTCCACGACCTTTTCGAAGCTGTCAACCCCCCGCAGGTCAAGGATCATCAGGGAGGAGCCGTATCCCCGCATGTGTGCGTGGGCGTCGATCAGCCCGGGGACGACGAGCTTTCCCTCGAGATCGATCACCCGTGTTGTTTCGCCGATGTACGGTTTTATGTCGGCGTTCGATCCGACCCGGTCGATATGTCCGTCCGAGACCGCCACGGCTTCCATTATTGAAAACGCCTCGTCCACCATGGCGACCTTGCCGTTCATCAGCACGAGATCGGCTGGGGGGACGCCTTCTCCGCAGCCGTGAAGAACGGGAATCAGTGCCGTGAGAACAATAAGCGAAACGAGTGCGATGGTCCGTGTCTTCATGATTGGCTCCATTTGCTGGTGACCCGTTCCAGACGGTCGATTGCGCTGTCCCGGGCTTTCATCCTGTTGTTCGGCTTTGGTTTTTCGTATATTGCCGGTGCCGTACTTTCTTTTCCCGTCGCATCGTGGAGGATCGTGTGCCCCCGTATCTCTTCGTCGCCGTGCCGCTCATCACCCTGCTCGCCTTTTTCATCAAGGGCGCGACCGGTTTCGGTACCGCCCTCGTCCTCGTTCCCACCGCGACATTGCTCGTGGGGGTGAAGGACGCCATCGTCTTCTCGACCATCCTGGACATCGTGGGCGGGGCGATCATGTTCTACAGGAACCCGATTCCCCACTGCCGTGGATTCTGGATTCCGCTTGCGGCCGCGATGGTGGCGGGATCCATCAT
>CAYNWJ010000406.1:0-4167 GCA_964400815.1 uncultured bacterium | reverse complement strand
GCCGCGCCGCGGCGAAGGCAACCGGCTCGCCTTCCGCGGTCAGAGAGGCCAGGGCGCCGGCCGCCGGTTGGCTCTCGATCCCGCCGGGCAGCCCGCTCACCTCGCGGCGGGGACCCTGCACTGGCGCCTCAAGCGGCGGGGCTTCGGATGCCTTGCCGCCGCTGGGGGCGGTCGCCGCCGCCACCGCGTTGGTTTCGCGGTTGATGCGCTCCGCCGAATCGGCCATGTTGTCGGAGGCTTTCTTCAAATCCTCCGCCGCATAGGAGAGTGTCGAGGCGATCTGGGTGATGTTTTTCGTCACTTTCAATTGCGTGCCGGTCATGGTGTTCAGAGATTCGGCCAAATCTCCGAGCTCGTCGGATGTCTTCACCTCGACGGTGGCGGTGAGATCACCCTTGGCCACCCTGTTGGCGAAATCGACGCCCTTGTAGAGCGGCCCGGTGATCATTCTCGTCAGGAGAACGAGCACTGCGATTCCAGCGGCGACGGCCAGCATCATGACAACCACGAGGAACACACGTGCTGTCGATGCCGCGCCCGATGCTGCGTCCATGCGCTGTTCCGCTATATCGCGCTCCTTCAGGGCCAGTTCGCGCGCGGTGAGAAATGCGTTCATGGCGTGCACGCCCAGTTGCTCTTGAACTTCTTCTATCTCCTCGTGCTCGTGGATGACGACGAAATAGGTGTCGTGTTCGCCGAGCGTGTTGCTGTAGGGTTCCAGATGGTCGAGAAGTTCGTCGAGATGTTCATCATATTCACCGAGATCCGTCCTGATCTCGGCGACCATGCCCCTGATCTCGTCCAGCTGCGTATTCTCATCGATGAGCACGGCCAGTGAATCGGCCTCGCTGATGAGTTCATGGGCCCGTTCGATTGAGGCGGTGTCCTTGTCCTCGATATAGAGATTCTCGAATGTGCGCGCCTCCATCACCAGCCCCGGTATCTTCAACGCCCAGATATCCATCTCCAGGGCGGAAAACGCGTCCTCCTCGAACCCCTTCGTCACCGTCCCGAGACGGTTTATGCCCAGAATACTGGACAAAAGAAGCATAAGCAGCAACAGTCCGATACCTACCGACAGTTTCATCCAAACCTTCATAATAATCTCTCCCTTTTCTCCGGGCCTCGGGCCAAACAAGCATTATACAGTGAATTTTCTAACGATCTTGATCAGGCGTTCCGACATATTTGCGAGTATCCGGGCTTCCGAGTTGGTTTTACCCGCACCCTTCGCCGTTTCGTTCGCCGCCACGCTGATCCCCTGAATATTCTTCGAAATCTCCTGCACCCCGGTTGCCGCCTCGCCTGAAGAATGAGCGATCTCCTTCACTCCGATGGAGGTTTCCTCAACGTTCCTGGCGACCTCGGACGCAGCCTTGGAAGCCTCGTCTATCGAGCCGGCGATATCGCCGACAAGGGCCGAGACTCTTTGCGCGTTATCCGCGACACCCCTGGCCTGTTCGGCATTCCCGTTTATTGTCGAGGCAATTTCGTTCGTCGTGGCCGTCTGCTCCTCGACAGAAGCGGCGATCGTCTCGTTGATCGAGGCCAGCTCACCGATAATGCGGCTGATTTCCCCGATCGCCTGCACGGCATCGGCCGTGCTCGTCTGGATCGAGTCGATCTGACCCGCGATCTCGTCGGTGGCATCGGCCGATTGCCGCGCCAGCGCCTTCACCTCTCCGGCGACAACAGCGAATCCCTTCCCCGCCTCGCCCGCGCCTGCCGCCTCGATCGTGGCGTTCAGGGCCAGCATGTTCGTCTGGTCCGCGATATCCTTGATGACGGTGACGACCTTTCCGATTTTCTGGGACGCGTCCTTGAGTGTTTCGATCTTCTCGTTGATGTCTCCCGCCTTCGTGTTCGCATTGCGGGATATTCTGCTCGCCTGGGCGGTGTTCCGGGCGACCTCGTTGAACGAAGCGATCATTTCCTCGATGGCAGTCACGACATTGTTGACGGAATCGGCCATGTCGCTTCCCAAACGGGCCATGTCGCCGACCTTGCCGGTCGCCTCCTGGGAATTGCGGGCGATGTTCTTGAATGTCGAAGACATCTCCTCGGTCATGGCGGCGATATTGGACACCACGGAACTCGACTCCTCAGCGGCCGAAGCGACCGTTCCCACATTGGCGGTCACCTGCTCGGTTGCGGCGGCAACGGTGTTGGACCGGGTATTCATTTTATCCGCCGAAGAAGCCATCTCGTTTGAAAGAACCGTCAGGTCCCGCGAGGACTCGGTGAGTTCCGTGGTGGTCTCGGCAAGCTCGATCATGATCGTTCTGATCTTTTCGACCGAATCGTCGATGAACGACCTGAACACGTCGCTGCCATAGATCGCGGGCCATGTCCCCGACCTCGTCGTCGCTCTCTATGGAAAGGCTGACACCAAGGTTTCCCGCGCCGAACTGCCTGGTGAAATCACGCATGCGCTGGATGGGGTCTGATACGATCCTCTTCAGTATGAGATAGAACACGATGCTTCCCGCGACGAGAACAAGAACGGCCAGGATCACGATATTGCGGACGATGCCCGCGATATCACTCCGCAACCCTTCGAGAGGGCTTATGATCTCGAAGGCGCCGTGTACTTCGCCGGCCTTCCAGCCTTCCTTTTCGAATCCGAGAAAATCGCTGCCTCCCCGCGGATCGCCGTGACAGGCCAGGCAATCCTCGCTGAGAACGATCGCCCGGAAGAACCGGACCGCGTCGATGGGCCTGGAACCTCCCCCTTCAGCACTGTTGAGCGTTTCTGTCCCCGTATGTATCACCCCGATCTCACCTATTTTCCGCGCGTCCTGCTTGTTTTCGGGAAAGATGATCTCACCGCCGGCCTTTTCGATGTCCTCTATCGTTCCCTTCCCTTCCAGATAGTCCACCACGCTCTGTTCGAGTCCGGGCCGGGGCGCGTTCATGGGGTTTCTCGGCACGTTTTTCGGCACGCGGAAACTGTATCCGAGCTCCTCCGCCTTTTCCCGGGCCGCCACCCATGAGCCGACGACGGGAATTGTGCGGTACATGGCGGTATCCCGGTAATTCATGCCGTTTTCACGGTCCCGCCTGAATTCCTCGAGCAATCGCTCGTCGGCAAAGGTCCCGATATCACGCAATTCCGCCAGATACCGCCGTATCTGCTCGCAGAATGTCGTCAATCCCCGGGCACGGTTCACCGCCTGAACCAGATGAGCGTCCGTCGCCGTCTGGATCTGAAAATAGGTAATGAAGGCATACCCCACCGCCATGACAACGAGAACGAGGAGAATAACCTTGTAACTGATTTTTTTCAGACGAACCATGCTCCCCTCCGGGGTGTCTGACATTTCATGAATGACCTGCCTGTTCATCGGGGTGCGAACATCGCTTCAACCCTGAAGAAGAGGCTTCCGTCTTTCCCGGTGCGGACAGATTATTTCGAACCGCACAACAAACATTTTTCACGGACCTTACTTTTTGACCGGATCGCCCGCAGCCGATGAAAGGGACAGGATACGGTCAAGGATGGCATTGATATCGAGAATGAGAACAAGTCCCGATTCGAGTTTGATCACACCCTCGATGAGCTGCCTGTCGACATTGTCAAGATTCGGAGGAGTGGTGAGAATTTCGTCGTCCTCGACCGTCAGAACATCGTCCATGTTGTCGATGAGAAATCCCACGATATCGTCCCCCAGGCTCACATCGGGAAGCAGTCCCTTCTGCTGATACTGGTGTATCTCGGCGTTGGTTTTCATGATGAGCAGTTTGAGGTCGTCCTTTTCCGTTGACTCGAGATTCAGGCATACTCCGAGGTTGATGACCGTGACCACCCGTCCGCGAAGGTTCATCAGCCCGCTCATGTGGGGCGGAGCGTCCGGAATCGCGGTAACCTCCATATGCCGGTACACCTCCTTGACAATGAGAATGTCAAGACCAAGGAGGGTGTCCGCCACCTTGAATGTGGTTATTTGCCTGTTCATAGTGTCAGATCCCTCCCGCATTGGATTGTATCAGCGCCTCGAGCTTTCCGAGAAGGCTCGTCTTGTTGAGCTTGGCCTCCCAGTCGTTGAATCCCGCCTCCAAACCGCGCTCCACCAATTCCTCGTCCTCGAGCGACGTCACCGCCAGCACCGGCAGATTCTTGAAACGCTCGTCGGCCCTGATGGCCCTGATGACACCCCAGCCGTCGAG
>CAYNWJ010000405.1:0-4170 GCA_964400815.1 uncultured bacterium | reverse complement strand
ATGATCCAGAAGAGGGGCAGGGGCAGCTCACCCGCATGCTGCCGCATCTGCCCCGCGGCCTCGGGACGGAATTTCTCGATACGCTCGATGAAACCATCCATGGATGGTGAATAGTCGTGCCAGGGGAGCTCGTATCCGATCTCGGCGGTCGCGAAGGCCACGACGAAGGGGATGAGCCAGGCCGCGGGAAACCAGCGGTTGGGCTTGAAATAAAGCGCCAGCCCTTTCTTGATTCCGTCAGGTTCGGCGTATCTCTGCATGAGCAGGGCGGCGATGCCGGGGATCCACATGTAGACGACACCGATCCCCATCGAAGCGGGACTTCCCCACTCGCCGCCGAACGCCCTGAACGCCCCCGCCAGAAGCCAGCTTCCGCCGAAAGCCGCCAGAATGAACAATATCGTATTCCGCTTCTTCATCACGCTCCTCCCGTGCCGAACCGTCGTTGTTTTTCGGGTCATCCTGTCCGCCTGACGCAAACGGCGGCGCACCCGTCCACGTTATATACTACACGGCGAACCGTAAGAATATTCAAACGTGACGAAGATACGATGTCAGTGCGGCGGGAACGTGCCTGGATCAGATGCCGCCCTTCCCGGGGGCATAGATATCGAGCAGGGTTTGCTCCCGCTCGTAGTCGTAGCAGGTCTGGGATTCGAGGGACTGGAGTGTGCGGCGGTATCCGAGATAGGCCTCGAGGAAATTGATCTCCGTTTCGGCCTGACGGTCGAGCACCTGCAGAAGGCCCTGGAGCGAGAGGACGCCGTTTTGATACTGCGAGATGCTGGCGTCGATCAGACCGCGTGATTTTTTCACGCTTTCCTCGAGATTGAGCGCCCGGCTCTGGTAGTCCTCGAGGTCGGTTATGGTGGTCATGATGTCCGAGCGGATGGATATCCGCGTTTCCTCGATCGACAGCTCACGCTGGCGGAGCCCGATGCGTTCCGCCTCGATCCTGGACTCGCGGCGTCCCCAGTCCCAGATGGGAATATAAGCGCTCAGGGAGATGGAATAGCTGTTGTTGTATTCCTCCCACATGGCCTGATAGCGGTCGTGGTTCTTCTCGAGGCCATAGGTCATGTTGAGCTCGAGATGAAAGGCGTCGAAACCCTTCGTGTTGTTCAGGTCGATTTCCTGCTTGCGACGGTTGATTTCCAGGATTCGCAGCTGTGGATGGAGCATGGATCCCTGGCGGACCGCGTTGTCGGGGTCGATCTCGAAGGGGGTTATGGAGATGTCGTGCAGCACGATCAGGGAGTCCTCCACAGTCATGCGGAGGCGCTGTTTCATCTCCATTTTTTCCATGCGGAGGTCGCTGCGGTTCCTGAAATACCGCTCACGGGCGTTGGCCAGCTCGACCCTCGCCTGTGTGGCCTCGATGGCGCGCGACGAGTCCGCGGCGGCGAAGGCCTCGGCGATTGCGGTGACACGCTCGAGGTTCTCCACCCGGCTGCCGTAGATATCTTCACGGTGCACGCGGCGGTAGAGATTATAAAAATTGTAGGATATGTTGCTGGCCAGGTTCACACGGTCGCGGATATACCGGAGTTCACGCTGCTCCAGGTCCAGCTCGGCCTCCTCGATGTCGTTCTTCAGCTCGTTCGGCAACAGGAAGGGCTGGTTGAACTCGACGAAGAGGCGGTTGTAGTAGTCGACATCCTCGCCTTCGTCCTCTTTCTGGAGATAGCGATAGATCCTGTTGTTGGCCGAGAGGTAGCCGTTGGTGGGATACCCCAGGAGGACGACCGGCTGCCTCACCGACAGCTGCGCCTGCCATCGGCGGGTGTTCTGCCGGACGATCTCGTCCTTCTGGAGGGTCGAGTTCCATTTCGTTTCCGCGACGGCGTCGAACTCGGGAAGACGCAGGTTGAGATAGACACGGGACTTCAGGCCCGCCTGCTCCGCCTTGAGCCACATGCGCGAGCGTTCGACACCCAGTTCGAGCTGGCGGATGTTGTAGCTGCTCGCCATGGCCCGTTCGATGGCGGATTCCCTGGTGAGCGTGAACATTTCGCGCGCATGGAGACCGTTCTGACCCACCGTGAGGGCAAGACTTGCCGCCATCGCCGATACCATGAGCGCCGTACGTTTCAGTCCATCGATCGTCACTGCATATCCTCCGCGGTCACGTTCCCGTTGCTGCCGGTTTTCCCCGATTGAATCCCCGATCTCGTCGTCATCCGTCGCGGCGGAATTTTTCGAGCAGCGATATATCGTTTTCATAGTCGTAGAAGGTCTCGATCATGAGACGGATGAGAGATCGCCGGTAGCCCTGGTAGGCATCGAGAAAATTCCACTCCGTCTCGCGCTGACGGTCGACGATCTGGAGCATGTCCTGGATGGTCAGGTTGCCGTTCCGGTACTGATCGAGGCTGTAGTCGGTGACTTCCTGCACCATCTTCACGCTCTCCATCATGTTCCGGGTGCGTTCCTGGTATTCCAGCATGTTCTCGACCGCGATGATGATGTCGCTCCTGATCTCGTTCCTGTTCTCCTCGATGCGCAATTCGGTCTGTTGGAGCCCGAGGCGTTCCGCCTCCACGCGGGCCTCGCGCCTGCCCCAGTCCCAGATGGGAACATAGGCGTTGAGGGAGGCGGAATAACTGTTGTCGAATTCCTCCCATATCCCCTGATACCGCTCGTCCTGTTTCTCGCGTCCATAGGTCATTTCCATCTCAACCTTAAACGAGTCCCACCCCTTGGTGTTGTCCAGGTCGATCTCGTCCTTGCGTCTGTCGATGTTCAGCATGCGGAGGAGGGGGTTGAGGTTGTTGCCGTATTCGATGGCCTGTTCGGTATCGACCTCGATGGGGGTGAAGGGAAACTCCGTTTTCACGAACACGGAATCGTCCAGGCTCAGGCGGAGGCGCTGCTTGATGCGCGAGGCCTCCTGGCGGATGTTGCTCTGATTTCTGAGCATGTCCTCGCGGGTGTTGGCCCGCTCCACTTCCGCCTGGACGCGGTCCATGGTCCGGTTCGTATCCGCCTGTCCGATGGCGGCCGCGACCTCGAGGACCTTGTTCAGGTTCTCGATCTTCCGCTGGTAGATTTCATTGCGGTAGGTGTATTCGAAGAGGTCATAGTAGTCGTCGGCGACGCTGTTGAGAAGCCACATGCGGTCGCGGACATATTCCAGTTCGCGGCGCTCCAGGTCGAGCTCGGCGTCCTCGATGTTGTTCTTGAGGTAATTCGGCTGGAAGAAGGGCTGTTCGAATTCCAGGTAATACCGGTTGTAGAAGTTCACGTCCCTGCCGCCGTCGCGCTGGACATACCGGTACATCTTGTTGTTGAGCGACAGGTAGCCGTTGGTGGGATAGCCCAGAAGAATGACCGGCTGGCGGACCGAGAGGTCCATCTGCCAGAGCTGGGTGTCCTCGTGGATGATCTCGTCCTTCTGGAGGGTGGAATTCCACTTGTAGTCGGACACCGCCTTGATCTCCGGGGCCTTGAGATTCATGTACACGCGGGATTTGAGCCCGGCCTGACGGGATTTGAGATACTGGCGGTTGCGCTCGATGCCCATTTCGAGCTGTCTGATGCGGAAACTGCCTTCCATGGCGATTTCCACGGCGTTGTCGAGGGTCAGTTCAATGACATCCTGGGCTCCGGCCGCCGACGGGAGGGCGGTCAGGATGACTGTCAGAACCGATCCCAGGAAGCGATTGAGCCCTGTCCGGTATTGCATGGCACCTCCTTGCTCATCTATTGCCTGCATCGTTTTCATGCATCCTTCGGGGGATGAAATTTTTTTTAGAAAGTGTTGCGGAATGAATGGCGCCTTGTGAGACATCGATATTTCATGCCCCTGACGCCGATGTGACATCCCTCACAGCATTTTCCGGATGTATGTGTTATTTTTGTTTCGCAAGTCGTGTTCGCGGTGTTCCTTGACGCTGGTCTTTTCCATGATCGCAAGCTGATCGGTCAGGTAACACAGATTTTAAATATAAGAAATTGTAGCCGTTCAAGAAAGAGTTATGTTCTCTCTAAAAGATGCTCGACCTGGCATCCGGGCGGGATTGACCGGTGATTTTCGACAAAACAGTCGTGCGGCTCGACAATACCGTCGCCGTTTGCAATGAGGCGTCGGAAGCGCCCGGCAATCGAGTGGTCCTGATAAACTGCTATTGTCGTGGGAAGTATACGAATTGTTTCCCGGTCACGCCGCCG
>CAYNWJ010000404.1:0-4175 GCA_964400815.1 uncultured bacterium | reverse complement strand
GAACAATCCCCGCTGCCGAGCTCCACGATGTCGATATCCCGCATATCGCCGCAGATTCTCCGACCAGCCTCCCCAATCAATTTCACCTCGGTGCGGGTCTGGTAGTATTCGGGCAACCGGGTGATCTCTTCGAAAAGCCGCGAGCCTTCGGCATCGTAGAAAAACCTGCAAGAGATATGTTTCCGCGGAGCACGAAGACCGTCCAGAATTTCCCGGACAACCGCCGCTTCCCCCGGTTCGGGAGCGTGATCCTCGATGTACACGCGGTCGGTGGACGCCCCTGCTATCGATTCGCCGTTCACTTCACGATCACGCCCTTTCTGATCATCACTGCGTCATCGGGGTCCCCCATCGCGCGTGGGTTGTCGTCATCGTTACTCCATTCGAACCAGCCGCCGTCAAACACGGACACCCGGGGCCACCCCATCAGCCAGGCGGCGAAAAACGCCTCGCTGCCCCGCCAGCCGGTTCCGCAATAGAATGCATTGTGTTTGTCGGAAGTGATGCCGGCCTGTACCCACAGGCTTTCGATCTCATGGTATTCCCGCATGGTGTGGTCCAGGTTGCGGTAGTTTTCCATGTGGTAGGCGTCGCTGCCGCAGTTGCCGAAGACGGAACCGGGAATGCGTCCCCGCTTCTCGATATAGTTGTAACCACTGACCTTGCCGATGTATTCGCTCCAGCTCCGGATGCTGACGAGGTTCCCGTCGCCGGATGCGAGAATGTCCTTTGCCTCGGGCAGATCCACCGCCAGCCCGGGCCGTGCAGGAATGGACGTCCCGAAGTCCCCGGCCGGAGACGGATACGTTTCGGTGGTGACAGTTTCATACCCTTCGTCCAACCAGGACTGGAGGCCGCCGTTGAGCACCCGTACATCCTCCACACCGGCGTACAGCATGATGAACGCGCACCGTATGGCACCCAGATGGCCGGCGCTGCTCCCGGGATAGGGATCGTCGTTGTCAGGATGGGAAAAACGGCCGTAGAGGACGACCGTGGTGTCATGACGGATTCCCAGACGCTCGAACGCCTCCTTCAGCTCGTGGGGTGAGCGTCGGTTCCAGGTCTCGGGGGATTCCAGCCAATTCGTGTCCAGTTGGATCGCGCCGGGAATGTGCCCTTCGTCGTATGCGTCTCGGTTGCGGTAATGGGCGTGGCACAGGACGAATGAGTCGTTGTCGTATTCATCGGCGGCGCCGGTGCGCAGCAGACCGTCGAGCCACCGCGCCGGAACGAGGTGCCGGTACCGGGGAAGGCGTTCCAGCGGCAGGGCCTCGTCCCCGCACCACTCATCGTGAAATCGCTCGTATATCAGGATGGATTCATATCCCGCCCTGAGAAAACGAGCCGCCGCCCGCTCCAATTCCTCGCCGGAGCCGCCATAGAGCACCAGCCGGTGCTCGGGTTCGAGCTCCTTGTTCCTGACAATCTCCAGCCAGTCGAGATATCTGAACCATTTGAAGGGCAGGCTTTTCGCTCCCCGGACATGACCGCCCCGTTTTTCTCCGTCGAGCCTCCAGCCGTTGTATGCATCCGCCGGCCGTATGTCGACTAGCCGTACGCCCGGAATGTTCAGCATCTCACGCATCTGTTCGGTCGATAGTCGTCTCATGGATCTTCCCGTCCTCCTCCCCGGTTGTTCGGCCCATTCGCGGAACAACGGCTTCCAGACCGAAAAAAATAAACGTACGCGCCGGGAACCATGTTTCTTTCGTGCGGTCCCCGTCAGCAGCCGTCCCAACCATGCACAAACGAAAAAAGAGACCGGACCCACAGCCTCTTTTTTCAGATATCCCGTCAAAGGTCGATGCAGATTCTGTGTTGACATCCCTGCACACGATCACCTCCGCCGGCAGTTGTTCCGTGACGGCGGAAAACGGACCGGTTCGCCGCCATCAGATCCTCACGAAGGACTCCAGCGAACGCCTGCGCTTGGGGTGACGGAGCCGGTTGAGCGCCTTTTCCTTGATCTGTCGGACCCGCTCGCGTGTCAGCTTGAACTTCTTGCCGATCTCGTCAAGGGTGAGCGAGTGATCGCGGTTGATGCCGAAATACAGGCTCAGGACCTCCGCCTGACGGTCGGTGAGGGTCGAGAGCGCCCGTTCCACTTCGTGCTTGAGGGAATGCTCGAGCACGGTGTTGTCGGGCGACGGGCTCTTCTCGTCTTCGAGCACGTGGGAAAGTGTGTTGTTCTCTCCGGCGTCGAACGGAGCGTCCAGCGAGAGGTGGCGGGCCGAGATCTTCAAAGAATCGACCACCTCAGAATGCTTCATGTCCAATTCGTCGGCGATCTCCTTCGCTGTGACCTTGCGGCCGAACGCCTGTTCGAGGTTCTGGGTGGTCTTTCCGATCTTGTAGAGCGCGCCGGTCTTGTTCAGGGGAATTCGCACGATCCGTGACTGCTCGGAAAGCGCCTGCAGGATGGACTGACGAATCCACCACACGGCATAGGAGATGAACTTGAATCCCTTCGTCTCGTCGAAACGTTTCGCGGCCTTGATAAGCCCGAGATTCCCCTCGTTTATGAGATCGCAGAGTGAAAGCCCCTGGTTCTGGTACTGCTTGGCGACACTGACCACGAATCTGAGATTTGCCTTGGTCAGCGTTTCGAGCGCCTGTTGTGAACCTTCCTTTATCTGACGGGCCAGCACCACCTCATCTTCCCTTGTGAGAAGGTCCTGCTTCCCGATCTCCTGAAGATAACGATCGAGAGTCTTGTCTTCACGGGTAAACGGTCTTTTGGCCAGTTTGGACATGGGGTATCGTACTCCCGGCTGGTTACAAGAAATGAATGTATCGTGGTATGCTCACCGCATGGACCGGAAATAAGGAATGGCGAAACAGACAATCACGAGCCGTGCGGTGATTCTGTATCGAAAACCGTCATGGGACGGGTGAAGAATATGTGACAGTTGGACAATGTTTTCGGGAATGCGGGCATGTTTCACATTACCATTATAAGGAAAAAAATGCAAAAACGCAAATCCGGCAGAAAAAAAGTTGAAAATAATGAAGGCGCAGCACGAGCCGGTCTTTTTGAATGCATACCATTCATAAAGCGTCTCATCAATACTTCACGGACTGATGTCAGGACGAAAGCGCCGCACCGAGGCCGAACAGATCGGCCCGGACAGGCAGGAACATCATTCAGTCGGGGAAAAAAGCTGGAACGATATTGAATTTCCCGCGTTGATAATAAAAGTTTTATAATGGAATTACTGATATATCATATAGATGCCGGGCTGAAAACCATTTCCATTAACGGAGGGTACGAAGATGAAGACGAAATTGAATGCATTCGTGTATGTTGCCGTCGCACTTGCGACAGTGCTTTTCGCGGCGGACGCGCATGCCCAGGCGGTCGATGTAATGCCGGCCGAGGCACGGGCCATGATGGAAAATGAATCGGTGGCGGTGATCGATGTATCGCCGCTCTGGGCCGATGGTCATATCCCTGGAGCCCTCACGCTGTTCGTCGGCGATGGCGCCTTCGATGCCGCATTGCCAGGGCTTGACAGGCAGGGAAGCTATCTTATTTATTGCCACACGGACGCGGCGTCCAATACCGCGACAGACAAGATGGTGGACGCCGGTTTCGGGAACGTTTACCGGCTGCAGGGGAATTTCGGCGCATGGCAGGAGGCGGGATATGACACCACGCTTCCGGGATACACGGATGTCACGGCGGCCAATGCGATGGTCATGATCGACAACAATCCCGGCCTGGTGGTTATCGACGTTTCACCATTGTATGACGATGGCCATGTACCGGGTGCCGTGAGTTATCCCCTGGAGCCGACTCTCGGGATGGCCGCACCTCATCTCGATCCCAACGGTTCATACCTGGTGTACTGCCACACGGACGCCGCGTCGATGGCCGGAGCACAGGCTCTGGTGGACGCCGGTTTTTCCCATGTATACCGCCTGGAGGGCAACTACGCCGCCTGGACGGATGCTGGATATGCGACGGAAACGAACACGGGAACCTACACGGACATGGAACCCGGAGAGATCATGACGCTTATCGATTCGAGTCCGGACGCCATGGTGATCGACGTGTCACCCATCTGGGCGGACGGCCATGTTCCCGGCGCCCTGACGCTTCCCTTCGGGGACGGTTCGTTGCATGCCGCCGCGGCGACGCTCGACAGGACGGGCACATACGTGGTCTACTG
>CAYNWJ010000403.1:0-4185 GCA_964400815.1 uncultured bacterium | reverse complement strand
CCCCGGCCCCATACGCGCCGCCAATCCCTGATGAGCGCGGGGAAGAGGGACCGGTACTGATATGCGCGGCCGGCGTTCGATTCTCCCTGGTACCACGCGGCGCCGCGGATGGCGAAGGGGACGAGGGGGTGGATCATGCCGTTGTAGAGCCATGTGGGCACCTGGGGCAGCCAGCTGATTCTGACCGGCGAGGGAGGCGGGGGAGGCGGTTTTATGGGGCGGTCGCGATACATCCCCGCGTGAAGCTGGTGATACAGGTCCTCGTGCCATGCTCCCATGCGGTTGAAATAGTCGATGATCGCGGGTGAACGGTCACGCATCAGGTCGTTCCAGCGATAGAGGATGAACCGGAACGCGGGATTCTCCGTGAGAGCGGCGATGGTCATCCACCCCTCGGCGGGAGTTCCTCCCCATGACGCGTGGATGATCCCCACGGGCACGTCGAGCGTTCGGTGAAGCTCGCGGCCGAAAAAGTATGCCGTACCGGAGAACTGCCCCACGGTCGACGGACGGCAGATCTCCCATGTGCCCCCGCAGTCCTCCTGCGGGACCGGGGCCACCGTGTTCGTGACCTGAAAGAGGCGTATGCCCGGATGATCGGCGCGGGCGATCTCCTCGTCACCGTCGCGGCAGTGCGCAACCATCATCTCCATGTTCGACTGCCCGGAACAGAGCCAGACCTCTCCGACGAGGATGTCCTCGAACACAATGGCGGACTCTCCCTCGACCGTCATGGTGTGGGGCCCTCCCGCCGCCACGGGGTCGAGCGTGACCCGCCACCGGCCGTCGTCTCCGGTACGGGTCGATTCATCGCGTCCGGCGAAGGTTACGGTGATCCGCTCTCCCGGTTCCGCGCGCCCCCATACCGGGAGCGGCGTGTCGCGCTGCATGACCATATGGGAGCCGAAGATCGACGGAAGCGTGACATCGGCTGCGGCCGTGGAGGAAAGAAGGAACGTGGCGGCCGCGAATGGAAGGAGGATGGCGGGGTTTGTGAAATTGCCCCGGCTTTTCCACCGGCGCGGGATTTCACAAGGATCGGGTGCGGCATGGTGTTGTCCGCGCTCATGCACAGGAACGGTGAATGGGTTGAATAATTCGCCGTATTTCAGCACAGCGAGGCATGAACGTGCTATTCCATGCATGGTTGCGATCGATGATGATAATGATGGTGTTCGCCGCGGTTCGATTGCCGGATACCCCCGTTTATTATGGAACCAGAAGAGTGTGTACCGTCAATGATACATATTTTCCGGCTCCAATACAACGCCCGGTTAAGGGGGGAGCGGCTGGATGCGATGAAACTGTATGTCCTTCACGACAGGGGACAACGATATGCCGGGGATTC
Source organism: uncultured bacterium (assembly GCA_964400815.1). Classification (GTDB taxonomy): domain Bacteria; phylum Latescibacterota; class Latescibacteria; order Latescibacterales; family Latescibacteraceae. The sequence continues at coordinate 2,837 of CAYNWJ010000403.1, read as the reverse complement.
GGCAGGCCGATGCATGTGCCCGTCATCCGCGCCCCAACATCATGGAAATCAGTGTGAACACCAGGATCAAAGCGAAAATGAAAAAAAGGAACCGGGAAATTGTAGCGGCCACCCCGGCTATTCCGCCGAATCCGAAAAATGCCGCGACTATCGCTATGATGAAGAATACCAGAGCCCAGTAAAGCATGCCCACTCCTCTGTGTCAATAAGCCAGGTTTCATGACAAGGATGTATGTAATACTGGTTCGCCGTCCGATCAATCGACAGCGTCATCAAGTTCATCGCCGGCTTCCTCGACTTCATCTCCGACCTCTTCGACAGCCTCGTCGACTTTTTCTCCCGCTCTCTCCGCCGGCCCCTCCTTTTCGCATGCGGAAATGAAAACCGTTGTCATGGTGAGCAGCATAATGAAAATTCGTGAGAGCCTTCCCATGGTTTCTCCTCCATTTTATGCATGATTGATTGAAGACGCATGAATCGCGTGTATTTGCAGTCATTCAAGAGGCTATTACCATGCCAGAAATGACGGTGTTTCGACAATAACCTCTAAATTATGAATAAACAACGGGTAAGTCTTTCGTGCAGAATTGGCGTCACGGTCTTGTGCGCCATGTGGTGGTTTGCCGGTTCAGCTCAACCGGAGGCTGTGAGCCGAATTGTGCCGCCGTGGTGGATGATTGGGGTGTTCCGGCATGCCGGGGATATGGTGCGGATACACAATGAAGGATGGTGTTCGGAGAATACGGAAAAGCCTCCGGTGATCCGGACCGGTTGACGCAGTGGAGGGGGCCTAGTGTATCCGGAGCATTCGGAGGCTTTCCGAATCGTTCGAGATTGTGAGGTCCGTTTTGCTGCGGCCGGACCGGCGCCGCTTTCTTCTATTTCATATGGAGCATTTTCCTCGTTTCGTTCGCCGCGCCGTAACGCAGGTTCAGTATATATGTTCCGCTCGCCGCTTTCCGGCCGTTCCTGTCAGAGCCGTCCCATGTGATGCTGTATGGTCCGGGTGTCAGATGTCCGTCCATGAGCGTTATGATTTCACGTCCCTGCATGTCGTATATTGTAAGACTCGCGTGACTCCCGCCGGTTCCCGTAATCTCGAAGGATATCATCGTCTCCGCGTTGAAGGGATTCGGGCTGTTCTGTTTCAATATGAATCCCGGCGGCGTACCGCCCCGTTCATCTATTTCTACGCCCGTATCCCCCGTTTGGATTCGTAAAAATGAAACAAGCGCGTCATTTTCTTCGTTCGTGTCTCCGGGAACGGCCGTTGAAACCCTGACCGTCAGGCTGTCGGCGGTGATCGCGCCGGGTGTCACGGGAGTGAATGAAACGGTCGTACGGCCACCGTCCGAAAGAGTCGGGATGTCGAGCGTTTCCCCGTGAATGACGGAGTCTCCCGAAAGAAGTTCGAGCGTGGCCGTGGGCGCCGCCGGCGCGCTCCTGAAATTGGCGATCACCGCCTCGATGTCCAAAGCTTCGCCGGTTTCGAGCACTGCTGGATGTTCCGCGGAGACGACGCCCGTGTCGGGTCCGGGTTCCCCGATGGCATGGAGGGAGCCGTCGAATGAACCGATATAGAGGACACCGCGGCCGTCGATGGCGGGTGACGCCTCGATGTCCCCGCCGGTCTCGAAGCGCCATTTCACCTCCCCTTCCGGGGTGAGCGCATAGACGTAACCGTCCCGCGAGCCGAAATAGACCGTACCCGCCCCGTCCACCGCCGGAGAACCGTCCACCGCCCCGCCGGTCCGGAATTTCCATTTGAGCCGTCCCGCGCCGCCCGTATCCTCGATGGCATAGAGGCATCCGTCGTAGGAACCGATATAGATGGTGCCGTCGGGGCCGATCGCCGGTGACGATTCGGCGCCGTCGTCCATGTCGTCGAACGACCATTTGCGGCTGCCGTCCGGATTGAACGCGAAAAGGCCCGTGGTGACCGGTACCGGCTCCTGTCCCATCGCACCGTAGGGATCGGTGCCCACATACACCGTGCCGTCGACCCCGACCGCCGGGGATGAGTCAACCAGGTGGCCGTCATAGAATCTGCCGGTCGACGCCTGCCAGAGCAGATGTCCCGTCCGGTCGAAGGTATAGAGATGGTGGTCTTTCGAGCCGATGTGGATGACGCCGTCCGGAGTGACCGCCGGAGATGAGAAGACGCACCATTCGGTCGTATGGTTCCAGCGTATGCTTCCGTCGGGTGCGATGCCGTAGACGTTGAAGTCCACGCCCCCGACGATGATGTCCCCTCCGGGCATGACGGCCGGCGAGGAATACACCCAGTGATCGAGGAGTGTGCGCCAGAGAAGGACGCCTTCACCGCCGCGGTCGTCAATGGCATAGAGATGCCCGTCCAGGGAGCCCGCGTAGACCGTGCCGTCCTTTCCTATCGACGGTGAGGAAAAAACCGCCGCTCCGGTGGCATACCGCCACTTCAGGGAGCCTTCGGCGTCGATGGCATAGAGACTGCCGTCCTTTGCTCCCCGGAAATCCCATCCGGCGCCCACATAGACGGTGCCGTCGGAAGCGACAGCGGCCGAGGAGGCGATCCCGTCGTTCGCCGTGAACGTCCAGAGCGCGTTCGGCTTTGACGGTCCCGTGTAGGGCGTGCGTGCCGTCCTTTGGAGGTCACGGCCGAACATGGGCCAGGGATGGTCCTGCGCTTCCGCGAAGCGGGCGGCGGGGAGTACGGCCATGAGCACTCCCAGAGCCATCAGGTGTTTCATGGGACGTCCCGGGTTGGGGTGGGGAAACGTGTGATGCCACTCATAAGATTAGGCGGTTATCAAGTTAAGTCAGCATCCATATACGTTGATAGTGACCGGGCCTGAAAC
>CAYNWJ010000402.1:0-4207 GCA_964400815.1 uncultured bacterium | reverse complement strand
ATGGGCGGCAACGGCAGGAAGTCGGCGTTCATCCTCCTCGAAGCCGCCATCAAGAAGAAGACCGCCGAGGTTCATGAGATCGGCGACGCTGGAAGCGTACCTGTCGTCGAGCTGACGAATCACGGATCACGTCCCATCCTCCTCATCGAAGGCGAACTCCTCATCGGCGCGAAACAGAATCGGGTCGTCAACATCCCCCTGGTGGCGGTTGCGAACGCCGCGACCAGGATACCGGTTTCATGCGTGGAGCGGGGACGCTGGAGTGCGGTATCGAAAAATTTCCGGGCCGGACAGCATGCCTCACCTCGATTACGGGCCGTTACCACGAGATCGGTCCAGATGAACCGTCACAGGAGCGGCGAGAACATCAGCGACCAGGGCGCTGTCTGGGACGAGGTCGATTCGTTCCTGCGGGAGGGGGGTGTCTCATCGGAGACCGCCGATCTGACAGAGGTACACACATCCCGGCAGGACCGCGTGAAGGAGTATCATGACCATATCGATCTCCCGCATGGGGCCAGGGGCGTCATATTCGCCTCAGGATCGAAGATCGTGGGTCTCGATGTGTTCGACTCCGCCTCGACAATGAAAAAGAACTGGAGCCGTCTGTCGGATGCATATTTCCTCGAGGCGTCATTGGGCGATGAGGATGTTCCAGCCGCAGACGAAACGGTGGCGGCCTCATTCCTCGACAAGGTCAGGGAGAACATCGCCCTGTCTGTTGAGCAGCCCGGCGATGGCGTGCTGTTCGAGCTGTCCGACGAGAAAATAACCGGTACGGGGCTCTGGTATGGGGACCGAATCTGTCATCTCTCGGCCTTTGTCATCGAGTCGTAGCGGGTTCTTTTGGCGTAGGAATTGTTGAATTACTGATTTGAAAGGGAAGATCAGTGGATAATTTCTTCTTCGACCACCCCATTCTGAATTCACCATATGAATATCCTTCGCGCCATTGGGAACTTGATGAGCGAGGACAGCCGACACAGAGGATACTTGAAAGGCGTCGCAAAGCCGAATTCATAACACCGATACCCAAACCACGAAAACGGAAAGAATCAGCCTGGCAACAGGAGCTTATCTTCAATGAAGGCAAGGGATTGTCAACCGATGACCAACAATATGATCCGACATCTATCATCAATGCTGTTCGGAATGAAGTAGACCGCTGGCGTTCACTGCCCAATCCAAACCAGTGGAAGGTCACCCCTGAAACAGCACGTCTTCTTCAACACTGGCGGCACCATAGATATAGCGATATCCGACCCTTTTTCTGTCAGATAGAGGCGATTGAAACCGCGATCTGGTTGTGGGAGGTAGCTCCTAAATCCGGGAAGATGGGTCAGGAATTCCTGGAGTATCTGGAGAAAGCAAATAAGCAGACCAATCCCGAACTACTCCGCCTGGCATTGAAATTGGCCACAGGAGCCGGAAAGACGACGGTCATGGCCATGATCATTGCATGGCAGACGATCAACGCTATACGACGACCAAACAGCAAAAAATTCACTCGTGGTTTTCTGGTTGTTACGCCGGGCATCACGATTCGTGACCGTCTCCGAGTTCTGAAACCAAATGATCCGGACAGCTATTTTCACAGTCGGGAGTTGGTCCCTAATGATATGTTGGCAGACGTAAGCCGGGCCAAGATCGTCATAACGAATTTCCATGCATTCAAGCTCCGAGAGCGAATGGAACTCTCCAAAGGTGGCCGGTCGCTTCTCAAGGGACGAGGTGAAGAACTCGAAACACTTGAGACTGAGGGCCAGATGATTCAGCGCGTTATGCCGAACCTGATGGGCATGAAAAATATACTCGTCCTCAATGACGAAGGTCATCACTGTTACCGTGAAAAACCGGATGAAGATGACGCAGGAAAGCTCAAGGGTGACGACCGAAGAGAAGCTGAGAGGAACAACGAGGCGGCTCGCATTTGGATATCCGGTTTGGAGGCCGTGAATCGAAAAATCGGTCTTGCACAGGTCATTGACCTCTCTGCAACACCGTTCTTCCTCCGCGGTTCGGGTTATGCCGAGGGCACCTTATTCCCCTGGACAATGTGCGATTTCTCACTCATGGACGCCATTGAATGCGGCATCGTCAAACTTCCGCGTGTTCCGGTTGCTGACAATATCCCCGGTGAGGATATGCCGAAATTCCGCAATCTCTGGGAACATATCGGACCGCGCATGCCGAAGAAGGGACGTGGCAAATCCAAGACACTCGATCCTCTCAGTATTCCGGTTGAGTTACAGACAGCACTTGACGCTCTTTACGGTCACTATGAGAAAACATATCGACTTTGGCAGGAGGCTGGCATCAAGGTGCCGCCATGTTTCATTGTTGTCTGCAACAATACATCTACGTCCAAATTGGTTTACGATTATATCTCCGGATTCCATCGTGAGAACGAAGATGGTTCGACAACACTGGAAAATGGCAGACTGGAACTGTTCCGAAACTTCGATGAACATGGCAATCCATTGGGCAGGCCTCGAACACTCCTGATCGACAGCGAGCAGCTCGAATCCGGTGATGCCCTGGATAAAAACTTCCGGGAATTGGCGTCTGACGAAATTGAACGATTCCGCCGAGAGATCATCGAGCGTACCGGTGATCCCCGGCAAGCCGAAAACATCACCGACCAGGACCTTCTTCGCGAGGTCATGAACACTGTCGGCAAGGAAGACCGTCTGGGCGAATCGATCCGCTGTGTGGTTTCGGTATCCATGCTCACTGAAGGATGGGACGCCAACACCGTTACTCACGTTCTTGGAGTGCGCGCATTCGGTACGCAGCTCCTTTGTGAGCAGGTTATAGGGCGGGCGCTGCGCCGTCAGTCATATGAACTCAATGAAGAGAACCTGTTCAATGTAGAATATGCGGATGTACTTGGCGTACCGTTTGATTTCACGGCCAAGCCTGTTGTTGCGCCGCCTCAGCCCCCGCGTGAAACTGTGCAGGTTAAGGCTGTGCGCCCGGATCGTGATGCGCTGGAAATCTCGTTTCCTCGGGTGGAGGGGTACCGCGTTGAATTACCCGAAGAACGGCTGACGGCGGAATTCAATGACGACTCAATCCTCGAACTGACACCTGATCTTGTCGGTCCTTCAGTAACGAAGAATGCGGGAATTATTGGTGAAGATGTCAGTCTGAGCCTCGAACATCTCGATGATATGCGCCGTTCGACGCTGTTATTCCATTTGGCCAAGCGCCTCCTTTACACAAAATGGCGCGATCCCGGCGAAGAGCCCAAGCTCCATCTGTTCGGACAGTTGAAGCGGATCACCAAGCAATGGCTTGACACGTGTCTGGTCTGCAAAGGAGATACTTACCCGGCGCAGTTGATGTATCAGGAGCTGCGAGATATGGCATGTGAACGCATCACAGCAGGCATCACACGTTCTCTTCTGGGCGAGCGCCCCATCAAAGCCGTCCTCGATCCATACAATCCGACCGGTTCCACCGCCTTCGTGAACTTCAACACGTCCAAACGAAGCCGCTGGGAGACTGACTCCCGCCGCTGTCATATCAACTGGGTTATCCTCGACAGCGACTGGGAGGCTGAGTTCTGCCGTGTGGCCGAAGCACATCCCCGCGTTCAAGCATACGTGAAGAACCATAATCTCGGGCTTGAGGTTCCCTACCGTTATGGCTCAGAGATGCGAAAGTACCTGCCCGACTTCATTGTTCTCGTGGATGATGGACATGGAGAAGATGATCCGCTTCATCTGATAGTCGAGATCAAGGGGTATCGCGGCGAGGATGCCAAGGACAAGAAATCCACGATGGAGACCTACTGGGTGCCCGGAGTGAACAACCTCGGGACATACGGACGCTGGGGATTTGCCGAGTTCACCGAAGTATATCAGATCGAATCTGACTTTGAGGAGCGGGTCGAGGCTGAGTTCAATAAGATGATCGATTCTGTTATCTGAGAAAGCATTGGTAAGATTGAAAATGGATAGACATTACACAACGGAGTATCTCACAAGTCTATTGAACGAACTCATTCAGCTTCCCAAGGAGACAGAATGGGTTGAGTTCAAGTGTAACAATTCCAATCCGGAGGAAATTGGTGAGTATATCTCTGCACTGTCCAACTCAGCGGCATTATGCGGCAAGGCCAATGCCTATATCGTTTGGGGTGTTTCCAAGGCAGTGTCAGATATTTTGTGTAAATGGATAATCAATAGTTGTCAGTCTTCCC
>CAYNWJ010000401.1:0-4220 GCA_964400815.1 uncultured bacterium | reverse complement strand
GGTCTCGACGAGGCGGACATGGTCGGAGGAATAGAAGACGACGGACAACAGTCGCGGGCGCTTTTCAATGTAATGAGCCTCTCCTCGATGGGAGAATCCGATCTTTTCGGCATGGGATCGGCGCCTGATTCACTATTCGGGTCGGGCGGGACCTCGTCGCTGCCGTCGGGGATGCTGAATGCGGGCACATCGGAACTCACCGGCATGGTGACGGGCATGATGGCCGACAACCCCGGATTTTCACTGCTTGCCCAGGGGAACGCCACATCGGGCAACATACTGAGTATATTCGACGTCAATTCGCTCTATTGAAAAATATCACTGATGCCTGATAGACTGAATGGAGGAAATCATGGCTGATATCGGTAGCGTCAAAGGTGTCATCCAGGTACAGCTTCTCAAGGAAAAGATGGACATCCAGAAGAAAACGGTCATCGACCTGTACAAGTCCCTCGAAAAGCCGATCCAGGTGTCCAGCGATTCTTTCACACGGACCGGGGCGGCTTCGGCGAAAGGGACGTACAAGCCCTGAAACGCCGTTACAGTCCAGCAACGATGAAAAGCGGGCCCTGTGTCCGCTTTTTTCATTGCGCGGAAAGCTCAGAACCCATCCCCCGAGCCCTTCTCTTAAGTCTTTAATAGAAGGGGTGTTGCACGCCCGAAAGTGGTATGAATCACGGATTCCCCCTCTTTCGCAGGCGAGAGAGGGGGATGTCACATCCCGGTGACAGGGGGTGAGTGTCAGCAATCGGCCGTCCATCCCACATACAGCGGCTGCACCTTCCCGGGAAACGCCGACCGGAAACGGCAGAACGCCTCGACTCCGGTGCAGTGGCCCAGCCGCCATTCCCGGACCTCGAACCGGCCGAGCGCATCAAGCGTCCTCCCTATCCTCTCTTCATCGGCATGCAGCAGGTGCAGGCCGCCGGCGATCAGGGCGAACTCGCGCACACCCCGCGTGTTCTCGACGGCGTTCAGGGTGTTGACGAGCCCGGCATGACAGCAGCCGAGCAGGAGAACATGCCCGGCATCGGTGTCGAGCAGCAGCGACTGATCGTCGGGAACGATATCGGGTTTCGTAAGCGCGTCGTCCAGAAAGAACGATCCTCCCGCATCCTCGAAGCCGGACGTTCGGGGAATTTCCCCCGTCAAGGAAACTCCCGGGCCGATTTCCCGCGGCTCAGCCGAGAGATCAAGATCAGCTCCCAGGGCCTTCAATTTTTCGATACCGAACGGCATGCCGATCTCACGGACGGCGCCGCCGGATGACTGTCTGCCTCCCAGCTTGCGGCCGGTCGCAGCGGGATGCCCGAACACCACGCATCCGCCGGACCGTTCAAGCACATGGGCAAGACCGCCCGTGTGGTCATAGTGCCCGTGGCTGAGAGCGACCGCGTCGATACTGTCAAGCCGAACCCCCAGAATATCGGCGTTCTCCGTAACGAGCCCGCTCTGGCCGGTGTCCCAGAGGTACGCGCCGCCGGGTGTGGACACGTGGATCGAGAGGCCGTGCTCGCCGCGGAGGCCGGGGATCGAGGCGGCGTTCTCCACGAGGACGGTGATGGTGGTGCTTCGGGAAGATGTCATGGCGGTTCCTTTCACTGAAATACATCCCGGACCAGATGTAACTGTCCCGCGTCAATGTCGTGTAATAGTCTTCTATACCATCTCCTGCACCCGCCGCAGGAACCCGGAAAACAGCCGGAACGAGTATTCCGCGCTCTCGCGGCTGACCGTCTCCGGCGTGTCCTCCGGGCGGTGCCAGACCCGCTTCATGCCGCCGAGGGAATCCACCACCAGCCCGCGTGCGTTCACCCCGGCCTCCTTGAGGGGGAGGGTTTCGCGGCCGAGACCGTCCTCCTCCCGCCACTGCGGGTCACCGCCGAGCGCCAGTTCATCGCGGATATCACGGGCGAGCGAGATCAGGTCACCGTCCTCGGTGATGAGCACGAGATCGCCGCCCCAGGTGAGGGAATCGAAGTTCATGATCAGTTTGATGTTTCCGAGGGTGCCCTCCTCGAGCCGGCGTTTCGCGTAGTGCTTTGTTCCCAGATAGCCGTACTCCTCCCCCGTTGTGGCCATGAAGGTGAGGGTCTTCTTCGGCCGTTCGCCGGAGAGGGCGTGGGCGAGCATGAGCATGACGATCACCGAGGCGGTGTTGTCGTTGGCGCCCGGGCTGTTGTAGACGGTGTCGAGATGGGCGTAGACGACGATCTCGTCCGTGCTTTCGCCGGGGATGGTCCCGATCACATTGTTCGATTCCACATCGGGGATGAAATCGACCTCTGCGATCCCCGTGGCGGGCACACTCTTCAAAACGCCCCAGTCGAGGGTCTGCACAGCATCCTCGCCCAGGTTGAAGGTGGGCAGCCCTCCCGGTTTGTCGTCATACCGTGTCCACGGCCGCGAGACGGCAAGCCCCGTGGCCCAAGCCTCGGAAATGGCGACACGGCCGATGGCTGCGCGGGTATCGGGATCGGTGATGATATACCGTATCGGTCCGGCATCGGTCTTTTCGAGGAGTCCGGTGATGCCCGCGGGCGGCGTTCCCCGGGTGCCATGGGCTGGCCAGGTCTCCAGAAGATAGCGCCCGACACGAAACAGGGGCTCGGATTTCAGGACCCACCGGTCATGGGTGAGCGTATCATAAAATACCGACGGCAGCGAACGCTTCATCTCCCGCTTGACGGCGGACGCGGCGGCATCGTATTCAGGGCTGCCCCAGGGATGCGGTCCCGGCTCTGTGCACAGTTCCTCGAGCATACTGTCCAGGTACGTCCGCCGCTGTTCTGGCGTGGCAACGATCTCCCGTCCATCGGGAAGCCCCCCGCCACAGGACGAAAGCCAGCCCGGCGCGACGACACCGGACGCGGCAGCCGATGATTTCAGAAAGGTTCTGCGGTTCATGGTGCTCCCGTGTTGGTGGTGTATGATTACAGGTTCATGAGCCGGTCAAGGTATTCACGGAACATGAGAAATCCGATCTCGACACAGTCGGCGGGAACGGTTTCAGCGGTGTCCTCGGGCCGATGCCAGAGGTGGGTGAGGTCATAACCCCGCGTGTTCACGCTCAAGGCCCGCGCGCCGGTCTCCCGGAACGGCAGGGCGTCCAGCCGGAACCCGTCGCCCTCGATGAGATTCGGCGTTCCCTGAAGGTCCAGATCCCGGTCGATGGCATCGATGAGATCGAGAAGCGCTGGGTCCGCGGATTCGGCCTGGACATTCGGCCCCCACGTGAGTGAATCGAAATTGGCGACGAATTCGATGTTGTCGAAAGTTCCCGCGCGCCTCCGGGTTTCGGCGTAGTTCAGAGCCCCCAGCTTGCCATACTCCTCCCCCTCGGTGAACAGGAACGTCACCGTCCTGCGGGGCCGGCTGCCGGACAGGGCGTGGGCGAGCATGAGCAGGGTGATGACCGTGGCGGTGTTGTCGTTGGCGCCGGGACTGTTGTAGACGGTGTCGAGATGGGCGATGAAGAGAATTTCTCTGTCCGTTTCACCGGGCAGGGTCCCGAAAACGCTTGCGGTGGGGGTGTCGGGAACGAATTCCACCTCGGCCCTGAGGGTCACGGGCACACCACCCCGTTCCGCTTCCTCGATTATGTGGACATCCTGGAGGCCGACATTGAAGAACGGCGGACATCCGACCTCGCGGTTGAAGGAATAATAGGGAAGCGGCACCGCCTTGCCATACCTGGAAAGCGTGATATAGGCGACTTCCTCGCCGCTGAGGGCGTCGATGACCGCGAAAGGTATGTCATCCACGTCATGGCGCTCGACGATACCGGTGATCCCGTCTTCCGTCGTCCCCGATGTGCCGTGGCCGATGAATGTTTCCACGGGCGTGTTCCCAACGAGCAGCACGGGATCGCCGTGCAGGGTCCACCGCTCGAAGGTGAAGCGGTCATAGCCGTACACGGGCAGTGATTTCCCGAGCTCTTCCGCCACGATATCGGCAACCTTCAGGAAGGCCGGGCTCCCCGCCGGATGTGGGCCGGGCTTCGTGGAAAGCTCGTCGAGCAAGCGCCCGAGACAGGCTTCACGCTCTTCGGGCGTATCGACGGGAACGCCTGAAGAGCGGTCCGCTTTCCCGCAGCCATTGATGAACGGCGCGGCCGCGAGACCGGCGGCTGGTTCATCCCGTACGCCTACGCCACGTTGATCTGCGCCGGCGAGCGCCGCAGGGACTCCTGGCGCGGCGAGCTCATGGCCGCCCTCGAT
>CAYNWJ010000400.1:0-4232 GCA_964400815.1 uncultured bacterium | reverse complement strand
TCGTGGACGGTTCTGGCGGTCCGTCGTTCGAGGCGGATGTCGGCATTGCGGACGGCATGATCGCCGCTGTCGGGGATATCCCCGCGGGGGCTGAGGGTACGGTCATCGACGCGGCGGGAATGGTGGTCGCGCCGGGCTTCATCGACATTCACACCCACACGGACGGTGTCGAGGAGTTTCCGGAGGCGCACAACTATGTGATGCAGGGAGTCACCACCGTGGTGAGCGGCAACTGCGGCGGAAGCCACGATGATCTGGCGGGATTTCTCGCGGGTCTCGATGAACGGGGCATCGGCATCAATTTCGCCACCTTCGTGGGGCAGAACTCCATCAGGAGCGCGGTCATGGGCGGCGGGGACCGTGCGCCCACCCCGGCGGAACTCGAACGCATGCGTGACATGGTCGCCGATGGCATGGAGGCGGGGGCCGTCGGGCTCTCCAACGGCCTCAAGTACAAACCGGCGGTTTTCGCGGAAACGGCGGAGGTGATCGAGCTTGCGAAGGTGGCCGCCCGGTATGGCGGATTCTATGCCTCCCACATGCGCTCCGAGGGGAAGGCGGTTGTCGAGGCGCTCCGGGAGGCCATCGAGGTGGGCGAAAAGGCCGGCATCCCCGTCCAGGTCTCCCATCTCAAGGTCCTGTCGGTCAAACGCTGGGGTGAGGGACAGACCCTGATCGACCTCATCGACCGGGCGCGGGCGCGTGGCGTGGACATAACCGCTGACCAGTATCCCTATACCGCTTCGAGCACGGGGCTTGCGGTGCTCTTCCCGGCGTGGGCGATCGAGGGCGACGGCTGGCAGAAAAAAGCCGAAGAGCCCGCCGTCCGACGGAGGATTCGCGACGGCATCATGGAGACGATGCTCAACGAGCGCACCGGAGACGATCCCGACCGGGTCACACTGGCGCGGTATCCAGCCGACACGTCGCTCGAAGGCAGGGGCCTGGGCGAGATCCTCGTGGAGCGGGGACGCGAGCCCACCATCGAGAACGCCGCCGAACTGGTCATGGAGCTTTCCGCGAGGGGCTCGTCCTCGGCGGTCTATCACGCCATCTCCGAGGACGACGTTGAGACCATCATGCGCCATCCCCATGTCATGCACGCCAGCGACGGCCACATCACCGAGCCCGGAAAGGGCGTGCCCCATCCGCGGTGTTATGGCACGTTTCCCCGTGTGCTGGCCGTCCATGTGCGTGAAAAGGGCATTCTCACCCTCGAGGAAGCGGTGCGGAAAATGACATCGCTGCCGGCTTCACGCATCGGCGCTTCCGACCGCGGCCGTATCGCGGAAACCATGCGGGCGGACATCGTCGTCTTCGACCCGGAGACCGTCCGCGACACGGCGACCTTCTCCGACCCGCACCGGTATCCCGAAGGGATCGGCCAGGTGTTCGTGAACGGCATCCCGGTCGTCAGAAACGGGAGGATCACCGGCGGGCTTCCGGGGATGGTCATCCGGGGTCCGGGCGCGTCGATGAAGGGCCGGGTATCGAAATGAATTCATTTCAGCCGCCGGTGACCGGCTCAGGCAGTCAGGAGGTTTTCAAATCATGAGATCAGCGGCAGCAGTAATCGCGGCAGGCATGTTCTTCATTTCCGCGCCCGCGGCCCTGGGCGAACCGGTCGATGCGGCGTTCACCCTCGACGCTCCCGCCCTGGAGGCGCGCGGACAGTTGAAATCGATGAAATACTATCCCGAAAAAGAGGCCATCGGTCTCTATGATCTGGTGCTCTTCGAGGACGACGCGCCGGGCGTGGGCATGCCCGAGGGAGCGGAGGTCCGTTCCTGGTTCGAATACCTGCACGAGGGCGTCCGTATCAGAAAACGGCTGATCCTCGACGATCCCCGCGCCTTTTCCGGGTATATCATCTTCAACGGCCTCGAAAGGAAGGACAACGACACCCCCCTGGAGATCAGCCTGAACGGCGTCCGTTTTCGGCGCCTCCCCACGAAGATCGCCTATCCCCTTGCCATTCAGTACTATACACGGGACTGGCCGGACGCCTTCGACAGCTGGTTCTTCGTGGAGTGTCCCGTGGGCGCCCTCCGCGCGGGGGAGAACGTCATCGAGATGTGGGCGGAATCCGGGGATGCGAGCTGGCAGGTCATGATCGCCGCGGACAGTGAATATCCGAAGGGATCGGAGACGAGGATATCCCATCCCGACCGCAGCGCGCGGAGCACCGACGGCGGTGAAACCTGGGACCCGAACCGTCTGGGGCACAAGGGGGTCATCGACGGCGAATACTGCGTCCGGCTGAGCCTCGACCGGTATGCCGCCGATGGCGAGTATGTCTCCCCGGTGATCGACATCGCAGCTCCGCCGGGGAAGGCGGGCATCGCGAAACGAACGGTTGTCTCGCGCTGCGCCATCGACTGGGACATCGATGCGCCCGCCGGGACCGCCGCCGAGGTGCTCGTATCCTTCGGCCGGAATCCCGTGCCCGGCGCTGAGGGATGGACGGATTTCCGGGCGGTCGGTGGCCTTTCCGGCGAATGGCGGAACCCGCCGGGACGGTATCTCCGTTTCATCGTCTGCATGACCGCCGAAAATCCCCTGGCCACACCCCTCCTTCGCGGCGTGTCGATCTCCACGGCGGGTGAGACGATCGATCATGAGGACAGCGTGGTCATGACCCGGCTCATGGAACTTGACAACGGCTGCGTCATCCGCCCGTCGGTCGATTTCACCTGGGAGGATTTCGGGGCGCTCCGCGAATACCGCGAACGGTTCAGGCTGGATGAGGTGGTGGCCGGGGCCGCCACGGAGTTCGAGGCCCAGCTCAGGCTCATGCGCTGGGCCTACGAGATTCCCATCGGCAATCTCGACCGCTGGTCCTGGGACTACTACGATCTCCCCGTCTTCAGGACCGATGAGAACGGCGGGATTCTCCTGCAGAAGAACTACAAGGGACGCCGCCGTGACAAGCACTGCCTCTACTGCAATCTCACCCTCGTGGGCGCATGCCTGGCAATGGGCTATCCGGCGCGCTGGGTCAATATAGCCACCCGCGGGACCTTCGGACACGAGGTGGTCGAGGTCTGGTCCAACCAGTTCGACAAGTGGGTGTTTCTCGACGCCACGCGGGACTATTACATCTACGACCCGGAAACGGGCATACCGATGAGCCTTGTGGAGATCAACGCCCGCCTCGGCGAGCTCCTGCCGCGTCCGGCCACCTGGGACAATCCCATCAGGTCGCAGCTTCCCGCGGATTCCCTCGCCTTTGCCGCCCGTCTGGCCTATCGTGAGGGCGACAATGCCTATTCCATCGCCGATGTGTCCCAGGGCCCCCATCTTCTCATGCTCAAGGGGCAGCTCCATGTCTCCCTCAGGAACGATTTCGCCAGCCGTCACACACCCCTCCCCTGGCGCATTTCGAGCAACTGGGGCGGGAACCTTCTCTACGGCTTCTATAGCGACGCTTTCCCGCCCAAACGGGAGTATGCCCTCCAGACGAACCGACCCCAGGATTTCAGCCCCGCGCTGAACCGTGCGGAGCTGACCCTTTCCGAAACAGACAATCCCGCCATCCTGCGGGTTGATGCGGACACCTACACGCCGTGTTTCGAGACGTTCGTGGTAACCATCGACAACGGCGGCGCTTATCCGGTGGAGGGCGCCTCCTTCGAGTGGCCCCTCCACGAGGGCATGAACACGCTGCGTGTGCGAACGCGGAACACGGCGGGAGTGCCCGGCGTGGAGAGCGTCGCGAAGGTGCTCATGAACCGTTGACTGCGGCTGGACTGAGGGACGGGCGAAAGGCGGAGGCTGTCATGCCGGTGCCGGTGAATGACATCGTGAAACGTATCGAAGATCTGGCCGATCAATCGGCGGCCGCGGGAATGGCGCGCGTCGGCATAACCGGCTCCCGTGTCCATGGCGTCAGGACCCCCGTCCTCCGGGCGCTGGCGAAGGAGATCGGGAAGGATCACGGGCTCGCCCTCTGTCTCTGGGATGTGGATTCCCGCGAGACCCGTATCCTGGCCGCCTTCGTGGACGATCCCGCGCGCATAACGGTGGAGCAGATGGACCGGTGGGCGGGTGATTTCGATTCCTGGGAGGTGTGCGACCAGTGCGCCATGAGTCTCTTCCGGTATTCGCCGTTCGCCTGGGAGCGGGCGGCGGTGTGGAGCGCTGAGGAACCGGAGTTCGTGAAGCGCGCCGGATTCGCCCTGATGGCCGCCCTGGCCACCGGTGACAAAAAGGCGGAGGACGGCCGCTTCATC
>CAYNWJ010000399.1:0-4249 GCA_964400815.1 uncultured bacterium | reverse complement strand
ATCATAGCCGAACGCCTCCCGGGCCGCTGTTATGTCGGCCACCGAGTCGCGCACCTCGCCGGGACGTGGATCGAGGTATTCGGGCTCGATCCCGCTTCCCAGTTCCTCGGCGATGATATGGTACAGCTCGTTTATGGTGATCGACGTCCCGCAGCCGATATTGAAAGCCCGGCCGCCGGGATCGCCGTCTTCGCATGTCGCTGCTGCGATGTTTGCGTGGACGACGTTGTCGATGTAGACGAAATCCCGCGTCTGTTCCCCGTCACCGTAAATCACCGGCCGTTCCCCCGCCAGGAGCTTCGATATGAAGATGGGGATCACCGCGGCATAGTATGATTTCGGGTCCTGGCGCTTTCCGAAGACGTTGTAATAGCGCAGACTTACGACCGAGAGACCGTACACCTCGGAAAACGCGCACGCCCACATCTCGCCGGCCGCCTTCGTCGCGGCATAGGGTGAAAGGGGGCCGAGGGGCATGGTCTCCACGTTCGGGAGAACGGGAGAGTCGCCATAGACCGAGGTCGAGGACGCCCATACCACGCGCCTGACGCCTTCGTCGCGCGCCGCCATGAAAACGTTGACCGTGCCCGCCACATTGACACCGTTGGCAAGAAGCGGGTCCTCCACGGACTGCTGAACACTGACGAGCGCCGCCTCGTGAAAGACATAGTCCGCGCCCTCGCAGACGCGCCTGCATGCCGACCGGTCGGTCACCGAGCCGCGGACCAATGTGAAGCGGTGATCGTCCATGAACGGTTCGATGTTCTCCATCCTGCCGGTGGAGAGATCGTCGAGCACCACGACCTCCGCCCCCCCGGCGAGGAGCTTCTCCGCGATATTCGATCCGATGAACCCGGCCCCGCCGGTCACGCAGCAGCGCATGTGTCCTCCCTGGTGGCGCACTCATGAAAACAGGCGCGGTCATGTATCAGAAATTTCGCCGCGCTCCGTCCTCCACTGTACCAATATAGAAAAATGACCGCGCCGGTTCAATGGTATTGTGGACCGGCGATCCCCCGTTTTCCGGTAAACACATTTGTTTCGGCGGTTTTCATTTGCTGAACCGGCATTTTCGGGGTTACGGGATGAACCACGATTACAATCCTTTCAATCCTTGAATCCCATAAATCATGGTTCAAACGGCGGTCGGTCAATCGTCATTCTTTCCTCTGGTTTTTTGGGATTGCCGGTATTGTGGAACGGCGATCCCCCGTTTTTTTCAACTGCTCACGATGCGGTGGTTTGTGCAGGCAAAGGAATCCGTTCCCATAAAACGGGTCTGCCTTTTCGGAGTTTCAGTCTCCCTGCAAAGAGAACGCTTCACCTGTGTGCCGGTTGCATTGCCGGGGTTCCACCGGTTCCGATCGCGTTTTCGCCGCAAGTGCCCGAAACACGGGCCTCCCGCTCACCGTCCCACCGGCTCGCGGCAGAATTCCTCAAGCACCCGCGCGCAGGCGAGCAGTCCCTCGCGCTGTATGATCTCGTAGCCGTGGGTGTTCTGGGTGGCGATGCACAACAGGCCCGAACGCGCCGTGTGACCGTACTGTTTCGTGATGGAGGCGTCGGAGCCGTACCGCGACCACAGGCCGGTCTGCGGCTGCATGCCCAGCCCTTTCGTGATCGCCATGAGCCGGTCGCTCACCGAGCGCGAATAGATCTGGGAACCGTTGCCCCACGCCACCACGGGTTCGCGGGTCAGGGCGGTGCCGTATTCGGCGGCCACCGGTCCCACATCAATGGCGAGGGTCATGTCGCCGGGAAGGGTGTTCGCAGCCCAGGCCGCGCCGATGGCCCCGATCTCCTCCTCCACGGTCATGACGAAATAGACGTCGTTGGCGGGTCTCTGTCCGGAGGCCTTGAGAAGCCGCGCCGCGCCGATGGCGATGGCCATGGGAGCGCGATCGTCCATGAAATAGCCGCCCACGCAGTCCCCCACGGGAAAGAGTGTCCGGCGCGCACGGGCGATGGCGACCTTTGTGCCGGTGTGGACCCCCGCCCGCCCGAGTTCCGCCGGGCTCTTGCGGGTGAAGACCCACACATGGCTCCAGTCCATGTCCTGTGTGCGGGTGGCCTCCACGTTCCCCGTTTCGGGCGAGGAATGCATGGGCCCGAGGGAGTGGATGCCGGGAATGATCCCCGTATCGGCGAGGATGTCAACCGGCCCCTGCCCGATGTTCGGCGGATGGATGCCGCCCATGTTCTGCACCCTGAGCGTGCCGTCGGCGTTGACGCGCTTGACGATCATCCCCGTCTCGTCCATGTGGGCCATGACCCTGAGGATGGGTTTCTCAGTGGAATTTTCCAGCGTGCCGTCCCGGCCCCGGACCACGCCGACCACGTTCCCCGCCTCGTCCACCCACACATCGTCGCAGAGGGGCTCCAGTTCCCGCAGACTGATCTCCCTGACCTCGTCCTCGTGACCGCAGGGCCCCACCGCCGAAATCAGCTCCTGCAGAAGCTCGAGGAGGGATTCGGTCGTCACCGACGACACCTGTGCTCGGACTGTGCTTCCGGTTGACGCGGCGGAAAGACCGCCCATGACCGCAAGTCCCCGGAGAAACGTCCGCCGTTCGATAGCCGTGTTCATGCCCGTCTCCTTTCCCGGATTGAGAGACATCCGGAACAAATCGTAAAACACGTGGACAGATTTCCTGCAAGCTGTTACCTTACAGTAGCAAAGCGGCGGTGAAAAGTCAATGGGGATTCCACTTCATCAATCACACCCAGGCCCGCCTCACACCACAACGGTCGGAGGAAATCATGGATACCGTAACGTCACGGCGGCGTTTCATGGGCGGCATGGCCGGCGCCCTCGCAGGAACGGTCATGCCGGCCCAGCCGCCACGCAGGGCGTCGGCGCAGGACCGGAGGCCCAACATCATCTACATCATGGCCGACGACCTGGGGTACGGTGACCTGGGATGCTATGGCCAGCCTGACATTCTCACGCCCAACATCGACCGCCTGGCGCGGGAGGGCATGCGGTTCACCGGCCACTATTCGGGAAGCACCGTCTGCGCCCCGTCCCGCTGCTGTCTCATGACCGGTCTCCACACCGGGCACGCCCATGTCCGCAACAACCGCCAGGTGAATACCAGCGGGCAGCTGCCCCTGCCGGACGGTACCGGCACCGTGGCCCGCAGACTCCAGGGTGCCGGCTACCGGACGGGGGTCATCGGCAAGTGGGGACTCGGCTATCCCGGCTCCCTCGGCGTGCCGCGCAACCAGGGCTTCGACTACTTCTTCGGCTACCTCTGCCAGGGGCACGCCCACAACTACTGGCCCGAATATCTCTACCGCAACGAGGAGCAGGTGCCCCTGCCCGGCAACCGCGTGAATCCCTCCGAGCGGTATGACGGTTCGGGCGTGGCCTACGAGCGGGTGACCTATTCCCACGACGTGATGGCCGAGGAGGCCCTGTCCTTCATCAGGCGCGAGGCGGGCGGGCCGTTCTTCCTCTATTTCGCCCCCACCATACCCCACGTGAACAACGAAGCGGGCGAGGAGGGGCTCGAGGTGCCGTCCGACGCTCCCTACACCGGCCGCGACTGGCCACAGCAGCTCAGGAACTACGCCGCCATGATCACCCGCCTGGACACCGACATCGGCCGTATCGTCCTGCTCCTCCGGGAACTGGGCATCGACCGGAACACCGTCGTCTTCTTCACCAGCGACAACGGTCCGGAACCGCCGGTCTGCGGGTTCGACCCCGAGTTCTTCGACAGCGCCGGGCCCTTCCGGGGCATGAAGACCACCATCTACGAGGGAGGCATACGGGTGCCGATGATCGCCCGCTGGCCGGGGATGATCGAACCGGGAAGCGAGACCGGCCATGTGAGCGCCAACTGGGACTTCTTCCCCACGGCGCTCGAGCTTGCGGGCGCGGAGGACGGGTGCTCTTGCGACGGCGTCTCCTATCTCCCGGCGCTCCTGGGAAAACCGCAGGAAACGCACGAATATCTCTACTGGGAATACGAGCGCGGCAATAAAACAGGACAGGCGGTCCGCACGGGGAACTGGAAAGGGCTCCGGCACGGCGCGACTGCTCCCATGGAACTCTACGACCTGGGCAAGGATCCCGGTGAGACGACCGATCTGGCGATGGAGAACCCGTCGGTCGTGAAACGCATCGCCGGCATCATGGCCGAAGCGCGCACTGAGTCGGAGTTCTGGGAGCTGAAGGGATAGGAAAAAGGAAGACGGGTATCAAGTTTAGTAAGCAATGCATGATTCAGCAGTTCACTGCAAA
>CAYNWJ010000398.1:0-4258 GCA_964400815.1 uncultured bacterium | reverse complement strand
GTTCCTTCACCTTTGCGAGCAGCTTGTCGGGAGAAATCGGCTTTTCCTCGAAATCATCGACCTTGATGACATCGGAGTCCTTGCCGAAATCCATGCCGGTGACGCTTCCGATGGATGTGAGCATGATTATGGGGGTGTTGACACCCTTCGCACGCAGATCCTGCGCCAGAACGAAGCCGTCGTCCGGCTGCTCCATCATGACATCCAGGATGATCAGATCGGGGTTCTCGCTTTCGATAAGCTTCATGCCGCTTGCGCGGTCGGTGGCGCCCTTGAAACCGAAACCTGCGTTCTCGAGCACCATCTTGATCGACTCCTGAATGTCAGGATCATCGTCGACGAGGACTATTGTTCTCACGAACAAACCTCCTTGGGGTGTTTTGTGAAATTTTTCACAATTAATATACAATAAACGTTCCCTGTTATGCCGTCGCCGGTCGGAACGTTACCGTGATATATAAGTCTCCTGGTTCGCAGTGGCTGCAACCATGCCGCCTGTCCAATGAACACAGATTACGAATATATAAAAATTATACTTTAAATGCAAACGCTAAATTTGTAGATTACACCCGGAGATAAACGGGCAATCCGCCATCCTTAAGTTACGTCCTGAAATCGTTCACCGAAAATCAGCGACCCAGTTCTCAGCAGCGACGGCCACAGGGATGAACCGACGGCGACGGCCGGCGCAGCCGGGAAAGGACCGAAGGGAACAGTACATGGATACAACAGCGAAGATGCAGGACACGGACAGCATGGAACACCCCGATTTCACCATTCCGCGTCTGGGGGAGGCCGCCATCCCCTCTCCTCTCAAAGACCACATGAAAGGCGCCGCCACCACCGGATTCGTGGGCGATGACGCCCGCATCCTCCATGACGCCACCCTTTCGGCGGTGAAACGCCGGTTCGAGGAAGGCGCCGAACAGCCATCGATGGAGGTGGCCGGCCCCCGTGAAAAGATCTTCTATGCGCCGTCGAATGTCCGCGCGGCCATCGTCACCTGCGGCGGTCTCTGTCCGGGTATCAATGATGTCATCCGCGCCCTTTTCATGGAGCTGCATTACCGGTACCGGGTCAGGGAGGTCATCGGCATCCGTTACGGCTACAGCGGGCTCGTTCCCCGCGTGGGCGTCCCCCCCCTGGTGATCGACCAGCGCATGGTCGAGAACATCCACCGCGATGGAGGGACCTTCCTCGGCTCCTCGCGCGGCCCCCAGGACCCGAAGGAAATGGTGGACTTTATCGAGCGCGAGCGCATCGACATCCTCTTCGCCATCGGGGGCGACGGCACCCAGCGCGGAGCCATAGCCCTGACCGAGGAGATGGAACGCCGCTCGCTGAAGACCGCGGTGATCGGCATACCCAAAACCATCGACAACGACATCTCCTTCGTCGAGCGTTCATTCGGGTTCCAGACCGCCGTATCCATCGCCACTGATGTGCTCAGGACGGGCCACGAGGAGGCCCGCGGCGCCTACAACGGCGTGGCGGTGGTCAAGCTCATGGGGCGGCATTCCGGTTTCATCGCCGCCATGGCCGCGGTGGCGAACGGGGACGCGAATTTCGTGCTCGTCCCGGAAATCCCCTTCGACCTCGACGGCACGAACGGCTTCCTCACCGCCCTGCGAACGCGCCTCGAGGACCGCAAGCACGCGCTCGTCGTGGTGGCGGAGGGCGCAGGTCAGGACATCATCCGGGAAGACGATCCCGACGCCCCCCGCGACGCCTCGGGGAATCTCAAGCTGGCGGACATCGGCGTCTTCCTCCGCGACAAAATAGCCGAGACCTTCAAGGACGGCTGGAATGCCGCCGTTGTCAAATACATCGATCCCAGCTATGTCATCCGCTCCTCCCCGGCCAACGCCGAGGACAGCATCTTCTGCGCCCAGCTCGCGCAAAACGCCGTCCACGCCGCCATGACCGGCCGGACGAAGATGGTGGTGAGCCTCTGGAACAACACCTTCACCCATGTTCCCATGGCCACCCTCGTCAACAGGCGCAAGCGCCTCGATCCCAACGGCCGCGAGTGGCTCGCCGTCCTCGAGACGACCGGGCAGCCGGCCTCCATGAAAAACGGGGATCAGACCGGGCGGTGATACGTTGCCTTCACCCCCGCTTCCCCGAAAACCGGAATGAAAAGGACCGTGCCATGAAAACCGCCGTCATGATCATCGTGCTCGCCGCCCTGACAGCCCCGTTTCCCGCCGGCGCGCAGGAGCCCTATCCCTACCGGGCGCTCGACCCGCGCCAGTTCGACCCGTCGGTGGACCCCGACATCGACATGTTCGTCAACCACTGGAGCGCCTCCATGCCCCGCGTGATGTACGGTGATCTGGTGTTCAGGGACGTGCTCACCTCCCTCGAAGGGCCCGATGCGCTCCATCCCGTGAAAAAGGGCGCCGTGCTGGTGGAACAGACCGCGATCAGCCACGCCACCCTCGAACCGGGCGCGATCGCTTCGGGGCGTGCGAAGGAAGGCGAACAGCAGGTGTTCTATGTCACCGGCGGCGAAGGTTCGATAACCGCCGGCGGAACGACACGCGGGCTCGGGGAGGGCATGGGATTCATCATCACGCCCCGCTTCGATTTCGAGATGACCGCCGCCGGAAATGAGCAGATGACATTCTATGTGGTCACCGAACCCCTGCCGGCGGGGTTCGAGGCGAACAGCAGCCTCGTGGTGAAGAACCGCTTCGACGGCGACAAGCACACCGGCGCGCACTGGGCGCACATCGGCAATTCCATCATCGGAAAGGGCGACGGCGTGGCGAATTACGGCGGTCTGGGGCTCATCACCATCGACGCCCGCACCATTCCCCATCCCCACAGCCACCGGGACGGCATCGAGGAATGCTGGATCATGGTGAAGGGGGAGACCATGCTCCACCTGGGCAAGCAGCTCCGCCGCTGCCCCGCGGGAACGGTCTACAAGATCCCGCCGACCGGCCTCACCGCCCACACGAACATCAACACGGGCGATGAAGCCGTCCAGATGATACACATGATGAAATCCGTGGGCGGCGAAACGAAGGAATTCGCCATGCTCGATCCGTCCCCATACGACCCCGCGGCCGACCCGGACATCGACATGTTCATGGGCGACCGGCGGCAGTCCATGCCCCGCATCATGCACGGGCACATGATCTTCCGCGACATGCTCACCGCCCTCGAGGGCCCCGACCCCCTCCATCCCACACGGCGCGGGGCATGCCTCCTCTACGCCGAGGCCATCAGCCACGCCACTCTGGAGCCGGGAGCCACGGCGCGGCCGAAACGGGGGGAACTCGACGGCGTCCAGCAGACCTTCCATGTGGATACCGGAACGGGAACAATCACGTCCGGCCCGGCAACCTCGCCCCTCGCACCGGGCATGGCCTTCATCCTCACACCGGGCCTCGACTTCGAGATCGTCAACACCGGCGGCGAACAGATGTCCTTTCATGTCGCAACCGAAAAGCTCCCCGCCGGATTCTCGCCGAACACCTCCCTCCGGGTGGTTGACAACCGCGGCGAGGCCCCGTTCATGGCCGTTCATTGGGCCAACATCGACCGTGTCATGGTCTCCCGTGAGGACGGCATGTCCCAGTACGGGGCCTTCACCGAGGTCAAGCTGGACGCCATGACCATCGCACAGCCCCACAGCCACGAGCCGGGGGTCGAGGAGATATGGATCGCCCTTGAGGGTGACATCGAGATTCTCCTGGGCAAGGAACTCCGAAAGCTGCCCGTGGGAGCGGCCTACCGCGTCCCCTCGACGGGGAAAACGGCCCACGCCAACATCAACGCCACCGACGGCATGATCAAGCTCATCCACATGATGAAGGTGCCGGGACGATGACCCGTGAATTCGAGCCGACAGGCGGTGCGCGGCATGGATGACGGGACCAGGATGAGCAGCATGCGGTTCGGCGAACCGGGACCGTCGATCGGCACATCCGCGAGCGCCGGAGCCTCCGGACTGGCAGGCGGTCTCATCCTCGCCGCCGTAATCTTCGTGGTGCTGTACCTGCTCAAACTATCCAGCTATCTCCTCTACCATTCCGTGGCGGAGACCTTCAGCATCATCGTGGCGGCCGGGATCTTCATGTTCACCTGGAGCTCGCGCAGGCTGTGGGACAACGGTTATCTGCTCGTGGTGGGAATATCCTATCTCTTCGTGGGCGCGCTCGACTTTCTCCACATGACGACCTATGAGGGCATGGGCGTGTTCCCGGGGGACACCATCGGATATTCGATCCAGCTCTGGATCGCCGCA
>CAYNWJ010000397.1:0-4258 GCA_964400815.1 uncultured bacterium | reverse complement strand
ACATCGACGACGTGGCCGTTCAATGTCAGAAGCTCGGCGATCCGGAAACCGTCGCCGCCGTTGTTCCCCTTTCCCGCAACGACACAGACACGGGAATCGCGCGACACACCGGGCGACCGTTCAATGGAATCGGCAATCGCCGCTCCGGCATTGCGCATCAGCTCGATACCCGGACGGCCCTGTTCGATGGTGGTCCTGTCGATCCAGGCCATGGTTTGTGCGGTCACAACTTTCATGGGGTGTCATCCGTACGGTTGAAATCGTCGATGATGTCGATCAGCTCTCGGATGTCGTCGATCACGAAATCCGCTCCCTCACGTCCGACAGGTTTACGGTCGAAGGCAAAGCCATAGCGCGCAAACACAGTTTGCATTCCCACCTCACGCGCGCCGACCAGATCACGTTCCGGCCAGTCCCCGACCATGATCGTCTCTTCCGCCGTGACATCGATCAGGGAGAGGACTTTTTTGAAAGGTGTCGTGTCCGGCTTTTTCAAACCGGTATCCTCGAATGTGATGACCGAATCGAAAATATGATGCAGATGGAGATAACACAGCCTGAGCCATGCCTCGAGCCGGGGAGCATCCGACAAAACCGCCAGCTTGAGGCTTCGTCGAAGCAGCTCGGTAAGGGTCATGTTCACATGGGGATAGAGGACCAGAGACGCCTCGCGCGCCCGGCGGTAGGCGACAACACCGCTCGCAAGGAGCTTCCAGTCGATTTCGCCCAGGTGCTTTTTGAGAAAACTGTCGAAAACGCGCTGATATTCTATGCCCTTCTTGTCATAAATGGCATACAATTCACCCATCGCGTCCCCGGGATCCATGTTCAGTCCGGAATCCACCATGGCTTCCACCGCCGCCCTGATGGCGTTCTCCTTCATCGCCATGAAATCCATGAGGGTGTTGTCGAGATCGAAAACGACCGCCTTGATCATGCAGCCTCCCGGTTGCATCTGCGAGGCACATACGATACCATGGAAGCATGTGCATTCGATGAGCGCCGCGTCAGTTTTTCATTATCAGCACTGTAACGTGGGTAACGACAATTATATCAACAAAATGAAAATATTACTTCATGTTTTGTTTAAAGCGCGGTCTCCACCGCTATCGTTCGGCAAGGTCCCTGATCAGGGCGATCTCGTCGCAATTGGGAAAATGAACGCAGTTGATGCAGTCGCTCCATATCTTGTGGGGCAGATCGGCCTTGTCGACATCGGCAAAGCCCATGTGCCTGAAAAATCCTTCACGGTAGGTCAGAACGAACACCCTGTCCACCTCGAGGGATACCGCCTCGTCGAGAAGCGTCTGCACGATATGCCGGCCGAAACCGCTTCCGATGTACGATTCCTCGACGGCCACGGCGCGGATTTCCGCCAGGTCCGACCACATCACGTGCAGAGCCCCGCATCCGATCACCCTGCCGTCCACTTCGACAACCGTATAATCGCGGACATTGTCATAGATGCGGGAGACGGGACGGGGAAGCATGACACCCGCCGCCGCATGGTGATTGACGATGCGTGCGATCACGGGAACATCGTGAACGGTCGCTTTACGTATGACGGCATTTCCTGATGAGCTCACATCCGCCCCGCATTCTTCAGAATCGTTGCCGCCTTCGCGAATTGTGTTTCCAGGGATTTCAGCCCCGTGCCTCCCGGCAGTGAACGCCTGTCGGTCGAATGGGAAGGATCGAAAATTCCATCGAAAAGAGCATGATCGAAGCCGGTGATGTTCTTGATCTCGTCCATGGGTGTTTCGGAAAGGGGACGTTTTTCCTCGACAGCCGCCCGCACGAGCCGCCCGACCATCTCATGGGCCTTCCGGAAGGGGATTCCCCGCAGGACCAGTTCATCCGCGATATCGGTGGCATAGGCGAACGCGTCGATGGAGCGCTCCATGCGGGCGGAATCGAATTCGCATTCGCCAAGCGCGCCGGTGACGATCCGCAGGCAGCCGCGCACTGTCGCGAGGGTGTCGAAGAGCGGTTCCTTGTCCTCCTGCATGTCCTTGCAATAGCTGAATGACAGGCCCTTCATTACGGTCAGGAGGGACACGAGATTGCCATACACCCGGCCGGTTTTTCCGCGCACGAGTTCGAGGGAATCGGGATTCTTCTTCTGCGGCATCATGGACGAGCCGGTGGAATACCGGTCCGGGAGCCGTACGAATCCGAACTCGGTCGACGACCAGATGACAAGGTCCTCTGCGATGCGCGAGAGATGCATCATGAGCAGTGCGCCCGCGGACAGCGTCTCGATGATGAAATCGCGGTCCGATACGGCGTCGATGCTGTTGTCGGATATCCGTGAAAAGCCAAGACGTTCGGCAAGGAACGCCCGGTCCACCGGAAAACCGCTCCCGGCAACAGCACCCGCCCCCAACGGCATGCAGTCGATGCGTGTGCGGGCGTCCGAGAGACGTTCCGCGTCACGTTCGAGCATCCAGAACCAGGCCATCAGATAATGCCCCAGCCGTACGGGGATCGCCTGCTGGAGATGGGTGTAGGACGGCAGGAAACTTCCCGCGTGTTCCTTCGCCCGGGAAAGCACCACCTTCTGAAAATCGCGGATCAGCACGGAAACATCATCCACGGCACGCAGCAGGTAGAGACGCTCGTCGAGGGCCACCTGGTCGTTACGCGAGCGTCCCGCATGGAGCTTCGCTCCGGCCTGACCGATCTCGGCCGTAAGGAGTGATTCCACGGTCATGTGGATGTCCTCGAGTGATGAATCGAGAGCCAGCCGCCCGTTGGACAGGCGCTTTTTCAGCGTATCCCGAACGGTCGCGAGGCCATCCCGTATCAGTGAAGCCTCCTCCCCGTCGAGGACGCCGGCGCGTTCGAGCGCTTCCGCCCAGGCGATGCTGCCTTCCACGTCCACATCAAGGAGCTCGATGTCCACATCGATGGACGCTCCGAAAGACACCATGAACTCGTCGGGATCGGCGCTGAACCGTCCACCCCACATGGAGTGCTTTTCAGCCATGATGATTCTCCATCTGAAATCCGGCGGAAGCGACGTGTTGAGGACCGCTTTCACACCGGAGTGGTTCCCTCACAAGCTGCGGAATTTCGCGCTCACCGTTTCGGGCAGGCCGAAGAGATTGATGAAGCCGGCCGCGTCCGCCTGATCGTAAACCTCGTCCTTCGAGAAAGTGGCGATGTCCTCACGGTAGAGAGAATACGGGCTTTTGATGCCCACAGCGCCGCAGTTTCCCTTGTAGAGCTTGACCCTGACCGTGCCGGTGACATGCTTCTGCGTTTCACGCACGAACGCGTCCAGAGACTCGCGAAGGGTGGCGTACCATTTGCCGTAATAGACCAGTTCGGCGTACCGCAGGGCCGCTTCCTGCTTGTAGTGCAGGGTGTCGCGGTCGAGGGTGAGCGTTTCCAGAGCATCGTGCGCCTCATAGAGAATGGTCCCCCCGGGAGTCTCGTACACGCCGCGCGATTTCATGCCCACGAGGCGGTTTTCCACGATATCCGTGCGGCCGACACCATTGCGTGCCGCCACTTCGTTGAGAGCACGCAGGAGGGCCACGGAATCCAGCGATTCCCCGTTCACCGCCGTGGGAATGCCCTTTTCGAAGTCGATTTCCACATACTCGGCCTTGTCGGGCGCGTCCTCCGGTGATTTCGACAGGACATACACCCCTTCCTCAGGCTCGCTCCAGGGGTCTTCCAATTCGCCGCCCTCGTGGCTGATGTGCCAGATGTTGCGGTCGCGGGAATATATTTTCTTCTTCGTCTGGGCGATGGGGATGTTGCGGGCCGCGGCGTATTCTATGGCGTCCTCGCGGCTCTCGATGTCCCATTCCCGCCATGGCGCCACAATGGTCAGATCGGGAGCGAACGCCTTGTAGGTCAGTTCGAACCGCACCTGATCGTTCCCTTTTCCCGTGGCGCCGTGCGAGACGGCGTCGGCGCTCTCCACCTGCCGCTTGGCGATGAGGGGCCGGGCGAATGATGTGCCGAGGAGATATTTCCGTTCGTACACAGCTCCCGCCATGAGCGTGGGAAACACGAAATCCTCGACGAATTCCTTCCGCAGGTCCTCGACATACAGTTTCGATGCGCCCGATGCGAGGGCCTTTTCCTCGAGACCGTCAAGCTCCTCGTCCTGGCCCACGTCGGCCGCCATGGCGATCACCTCGCAGCCGTACTTCTCCTTGAGCCAGGGAATGATGATGGACGTGTCGAGACCGCCGGAATAGGCAAGCACAACCTTGTTGAGTTTTTTCATGTGGTGTCCTCG
>CAYNWJ010000396.1:0-4267 GCA_964400815.1 uncultured bacterium | reverse complement strand
GCGGTCATGACATGGCTCCTTAATCGCGTACGGGTTCACTACCCCAAAATAGCCATCGACGGCATCCATGACAAATGCTTTCGGGAAGATGCAAGAAAACTCCCGCAGTCACCCCGTCCCCCATCGAAAGGGGGACCGGACGGCGCGTCCGAGGGGGGTCTCTTCGCAGAGAGCCGGAGAACACGAAAAGACAGACCCCTCCGGCATCCGTGAAAACACTTGCTGATTTTGAACCATGATTCATGGGATGTATGGATTGACAGGATTGTAATCACGGTTCATCCCTCAATCCCGAAAATCCCGGTTCAGAAACCGAAAACCGCTGAAATACATGTGTGCGCCGGAAAAAGGGGGATTGACAGACTAATATTTTGACATGCCCGCCCGTAATACCTATACTATGCTGAAACGTATCGAACACGAACAAAGGCATCTTCCGGAGAGGCTTTCATGCCCGCACCATCCCGGACATTCATCCCCCTGCCCCTCGGCGCGGTCCGGCCGCGGGGCTGGCTGCTGGAACAGCTGCGCATCCAGGCCGACGGCCTTTCGGGACATCTGGACGAGGGATTCTTCCCGGGCCTGGGCCCGGAAAGCGGCTGGCTGGGAGGCAAGGGCGAATCCCGGGAGATTGGACCGTACTGGCTCGACGGTCTCGTGCCCATGGCATGGCTTCTGAACGACGAAACCCTCAAGCGCAAGGCGCGCCGCTGGGTGAACCGGACCCTCTTCCACCAGCGTGCCGACGGCTGGCTGGGGCCGGAAACCGACCATCGCGACCGGTGGTGGCCGAGGGCGGTGATGCTCAAGGTGCTCGCCATGTATTTCGAGGCCACCGGCGACTGGCGTGTCGAACGGGCCATGACCTCCTATTTCGAACATATCGCGGCGCGTCTTTCGGAATCCCCCCTCCAGATGTGGACGAAATTCCGCTGGGGCGAACACCTCGTATCGCTCCTCTGGCTCATGGACCGCCGTGACTGCCCCTTCGCCGATGCATTCGCGGATACCATACGCTTCCAGGGGTACGACTGGATCGACCATTACTCCTACTTCGTCATCGAAGATCCGGTGAAGGCCAATCCGAACCTGGCCACCCATGTGGTCAACCACGCCATGGGCGTGAAATATCCCGGCCTCTGGAGCCTCTTTTCCGGGCGTACGCGGGACCGTGAGGCCTCCGACGCCGCCCTCGAGGCCCTCGACCGCTTCCACGGCTGCGCCACAGGGCTCTTCACCGGCGACGAGCACCTGGCGGGTCTGAATCCCTCGCGCGGCACCGAACTCTGCGCGGTGGTGGAATTCATGTTCTCCCTGGAAACGCTCCTGTCCCTCTTCGGCGGCGTGGAGTATGCAGACCGTCTGGAATCCCTGGCGTACAACAACCTCCCCGGCGCATTCACCGCCGACATGTGGGCGCACCAGTACGACCAGCAGGCGAACCAGGTCCTCTGTTCCGTGGCCGAGCGGCCCTGGACCAACGGTCCCGACGCCAACATCTACGGTCTCGCCCCGAACTACACGTGCTGCACGGCGAATTTCAGCCAGGGATGGCCGAAGTTTATCATGCATCTCTGGATGCTCGCGGGAAAGGATGGTATCGCGGCGGTGTCCTATGGCCCCTCGGAGGTGTCGGCGACGGTGGGCGGTGTGGACATACGCATCGAGGAGCGGACGACCTATCCCTTCGACGGTGTCGTGGAGTTCGAGGTTTCGGCGCCGTCCCGGGCGCGGTTCGACCTGCATCTCCGTATTCCAAAGTGGGCTGAGGGAGCGCGCGTCCGGGTCAATGACGATCCCGCAACGCCCGCCGAAGCCGGGACCTTCCACCGTATCCGCCGCGACTGGCTCGACGGTGACCGCGTGACGCTGGAACTGCCGATGGAACTGCGCACCTCACGGCGATACAACGACGCCGTGGCCGTCCATCGCGGTCCCCTGACCTTCTCGCTGCGTATCGGCGCACTCTGGAAGCAGATCGGCGGCGAACGGCCCCATGCCGACTACGAGGTCCGGCCGAACACACAGTGGAACTATGCCCTCGATGGTCTCGATCCCGAAAACCCCGGCGCTTCCATGCGGGTGACCCAGCGGCCGGTCGCCATGCCCTGCTTTTCCGAGATCAACGCGCCGGTGGAGATTTCCACCACGGCTCGGATCGCGCCCTCGTGGGACATGGAGGGAGCGTCCGCCGCGCCGCCGCCACAGAGCCCGGTGGCTGCCGACGGCGCTTCCGAGGAGATCGTGCTCATCCCCTATGGCGCGGCGAAGCTCAGGATCACCGAATTCCCGGTGACGGGGTGACGGGGTGACGGTGATGAAATGACAGGCGTTGGGGACAGGCATGAAACCGGCATGATATCTCTATATCACATTCCTTGAAAGCGGGAGAAAACCATGAAACGAAGCGCCATCACGCTGCTCTGCCTTCTGTTCGCCATGCAGGCCGCGGCGGCCGAGCATCCGAGAGAGGTGGACGAGCAGCGGGTCTGGGAAAGTCGCCATGACCTGTTGCAGATACGCCACAAGAAATACATGTATCCGGACCGTTCCGGGAAATTCCTCGATATACCACCGTCCTACGACCCGGCCGACCGCGACTTCGTCATGGCGGAAGAGCCGCCTCTCATCGAGTTCGCCGTCGTCCAGAACCTCGAGCCGGAATACCTTCCCTGGCCGCTGGCGAAGGACACCGGCGGCGCATGGGGCGGATGGGGGGATGTGACGAAGGGGCCCGACGGGAAGTTCTATTTCTCCATCTCGAACCACCTCTCCTATGGCGCGGAATCCTATATCATCAGGTACGACCCGGAAACGAAGGGCCACGAGATCGTGCTGAGCGCAAAAAACCTCTGCGGCTGGCGGGCGAACGATTTCGGCGACGGCAAGATCCACGGTGACATCGACTTCGGCCCCGGCGGCGACACCTATGTGCTCACCTATTTCGGCCCCGGCCCGAAGGACTGGGAATGGGAGACCGTCTACCGGGGAAGCTGGCTGCTCCACTACAACTGCCTGACCGGCGAGACGGAAAACCTCGGCATCCCCCTCGAGGGCGCAAGCTGGCCCTACCACAACTATGACTGGCGGCAGAACCTCCTGTTCGGGGTGAGCCACACCGGCAACCAGGTCATTGTCTACGACACGCAGGAACGGCGGATGCTGTACGGCGGCGCGCCCCCGGACAACATCAGATGGTACGCCCGCTGCATCATGCTTGACAAGGACACCGGGGCCATCTACGCCACCGACAGCCGTTCGAAGGACAAACAGTTCGTGCGCTACGACCGCCGCAACAACACCTTCACCCGCATGAACGCCCGCGCTCCGGTCAACCC
Organism: uncultured bacterium; assembly: GCA_964400815.1. Taxonomy (GTDB): domain Bacteria; phylum Latescibacterota; class Latescibacteria; order Latescibacterales; family Latescibacteraceae. Next base: position 929 of record CAYNWJ010000396.1, on the reverse strand, counting down.
GAACACCGGCAAAAACGGCGACTGCCGCGCCCACACGAGCAGGAAGGACGAGGACGGCGCATTCTGGTGCTTCGACCACCTGGGCACGATCTTCAAGTTCTGGCCGGACGAGGACCGCACGGAGTATGTCACCGAGAACTGGGGGCCCGAAGGTGCCTATACCGCCAATCTCTGCATGAGCCCAGGCGGACGGTATCTCTACTACATCCCCGGCCTTTTCTATGAGCTTCCCGAGGGGACGCCCATCGTGCAGTACGACACCGAGACCGGAACGAAGAAAGTGCTGGCGTTCATCTTCGACTACTATATGGACAAGTACGGGTACGCCCCGGTGCGTCCCTATGGCATCGAGCTGGATGAAAAGGGCGAATCGCTCTTCTTCTACGCCAACGGCGGTTTCTCCGGAGAGGACGACGACGATCCCTACCGTATCAAGGTCCGCCGGCCGGCAATCTTCCACGTCCACATACCGGCCTCGGAGCGGGAGGAATGAGCGGCGCGGGCCCGTACCGGCACCCATGCATGGAATAAAAAAGGATATGACATGCTCAACAGACGCGAATTCATGAAAGCGGCCGCGGCGGCGGGAAGTGTCGGCGCGGCGGGAACAGTCAGGGCGCTGCCCTCGCGACGGCAGGCATCGGACGGGCACTTCGGCGTGCACCCGTTCATCAGGGACAACCCGGACGCCGTGTTCATCATGCGCACGTCGGTGGACAACAAGGAGAACAGCGGGGCCAAGCTCGCGGCGGGGCTGGATTTCGCCCGGAGTGTCTTCGTTCCCCGGAGCGCGGAAAACGGCGGGGTTCCCCTCACCAGCCTGATCCCGGTCAAGCCCAACCTCACCGGCCGCGGCAGGTGGGACAGCAAATGGACCGAGGAGCAGACGTAAGGCGTGGTCACGGGCCCGTATTTCACAGAGGGTATCG
>CAYNWJ010000395.1:0-4268 GCA_964400815.1 uncultured bacterium | reverse complement strand
GGAACTCTGGAGGGTTGAAATTCCCCCAACGAGAAAGAGGATGGTCGCCACGATCGGCAGCGCGGTGGAGCCCATGTCGAAGGCCTGTACCGTGAACGATTCTCTGCGATACTGCTTCCTGTTGAAAATGCCCACCACGCTCCAGAACAGGATGTCCACGACGAGAATCGCGATTTCGTTGACGCGGTCGATCTCGCGGAGGGCGACGCCGCCGATATATTCGAGGGTGATGCGTTCTTTCGGAGCGCCCTCCTCCCCGTGTTCCGCCGCTTCTTCACGGGAAAGGGAGAGAAGGCGTGACGCCTTTTCGCCGAAACCGGTCAATTCCGCTTCGGCCGGAGCCGTCGTGTTGATGAGCACCGCGCCGGCCGTGTCCAGGACCTCCACATCGGAACCGTCCACCCGTCTGATGCCGGAAGACGGTATCTTCGACAGGCCCTTCTCCATCGCGCCTATGGTCGCGGCGGTGACCTCCCCCGAAAGGGAAAGAACGCCGTCATCGAAGGAGAATGATGCTTTCGGCGGCTGGGAATTCATGGATTTCCTCAGAAATACTGCGAAAAACGGAGCAGCAGCTGATAGCGGCTCTGTGTCTTGTCGTAGTTCTCGTCCTTCCAGTATTCGGCGGTGAGAAGAAGGCTCACGTTGCTGGTGAGGTTGAGCCTGAGGCGGTTCTCGCCGTCATAGACCCATGTATTGCTGTCGCTTTCAGGCATGAGAATGTCGAAATCGGTGTTGAACAGGACATACCGGCCCAGTCTGATATCGCCGAGAAGAAGGAACTCGATCCCCGTTATCTTGGACTCTGCCATGGGAGACAGGACGTTTTCGTCGGAATCGAAGATATAGCTGTCGCGCGTGTATGTCTGGCGTGCGCCATACCCGCTCCTGAGATTGATGTTCACCGGCAGGGTCTTGATCAGCGCCGAGGTGAACCCCACGCCCTGCTTGAGAATGAAGGGACTGAGCGATCCCCCCAGCTTCACCTCATCTGCGCCGCTGACCACCTCGACAGTATCTCCGGCGGCGTCCACGCGGGCGAAATCGGTCGGTTCTTCGAAATTGTGTTTCGTCTCGAACAGGCGGGTCTCGAAAAAGGCGCGGGCATAGGGGCTCAAAAGATCGCTCAGACGGAAGATATAGGTCAGACGGAGTTCCGCCTTGTCGATGTATTTGTGCAGTTTACGGTCGTTCTGCATGGAGAGCCCCTCTTCCAGGTTCGACCATACGGGAATGATGTGTCGGCCGGACTCGTAGCGTGCATCGGAAAGCCACTGGACGGTGGCGGTGAAAGATCCGTCGTTGTTCTCTCCCGTCTCGCTGGAGGGGATATAGCTCAAGAGCGCGTTCCCGGAGAGTTCGCTGCGTGTCCTCCATTTCCGTTTTTCGCGCATCATCACCTGACGGACATCGGCGACATGGCCGAAGCCGAGGAAATTGCCGGTCTCGCTGTCTATCACCAGAGTGGTCCGGACCAGTTCGCCCCTGAGGAGCCGGATGGTACCGAAGTTCACAACGGCGTTGATGTTGTCGCCGGGCTTGACGATCTTGTAGACCCCGGGGGGCAGGATCCAGGTCATGAGCTGCTCGTCGAGCCCCTCCTCGACGCCCTGGCCGATGCCATATGAATCCCCCGTGGCCAGGTCGAAAATCTCGTAATACTCCCGGACATCGGCGCGGGATTCGTTGATGACCTCGATCACCAGTCCCGACCAGTCCGGCCTGATCACCGTGGTGGCCCCCTCCTCCACACGCACCGTCTTCTTCATCATCTGGTCGATGGTCCCGGATCCATAGACGACCGTATGCTCGCCGGGATTCAGGACGATGCGCCTGCCCATACGGGCGTCGTTGACAATATCACCGTCGCTGAGAACGCCGTACACCGGCTCGTTGTCGGGATCGGTCATGGCGGGGCAGAACACCGCTCCCTTCCCCACGGGAACGATGGTCCCGTCCATTTCCATCTGTGTGGATATGGACGGCCCCTCCCAGGTTTCATCCTGAGCGGCGCCGGCTGCGGCGAATGCGCACACCAGGGCGAACGCCGCCGGTATGGAACGATATACGCACATGCGGTTCATCGGTCTCTTTCCGGAATAATCTCGTAACCGGGGTCGGTTGAGGGGGAACCGGTCGAATCGGCGGGCGCGGGCTGTGCGGAACGTGAACCCGAAAGGTTCAGGGTCCCCCCCGTCCTTTCACGGTAGAAAATCGAGTCGATACTGCCGACGACGTAGTTCATCTGGGTCTGGAAAATGTTCGAGAGCCCCATGACGGTATGGACCATCTCCTCGGAATATACCTGCCTGCGCTTGTCGAAGGAATAGGTCCACACCTGCTCGCCGTCGGACGCCCGCAACAGGCGGAAGGTCATGGCCAGATGAGCGAAGAACAGGTCGCCGGCGTCATATTTCTCCAGCGCCTCCACGGTACCCTCGATACGGAAATCAGGGCGGGTGTCGAGATATTCCAGCCCGACACGGTTGACGAGCTGCGAGGCCTCGAAATGCTTGAACACCATGTCCTGGATCATCTCGTCCGGACGCACGGCCCATCGTTCGACCTCGTAGTACTGGATGCGATGCGGGGAAAAGCGATAGATGATGTTCTGCCGGTTGAAGATGCGCTGCACTTCGAAGCGCCCCACGTGCATGGAATAGGGATAGGGCCGCCGGGATTCGGCCGGCTTGTCCACCGTGGGTGTGTACGTGATGATGTAATACTGTTTGGTGGGTATGTCACGTCCCAAAAGGATGCACCCGGCCGTGACAAGAGTCGCCGAAAGCACCCCTGCAATCGCGAGCCGCGAAAGAAGAGAAGTAACCGGCCGTTGTCCTTTGCCTGCGTTTTTCATGTTCGCCGCCCCGTTCATTCTATCCTGTCCCCCGCAGTCTGTCTCCCCCGTATCAGCACGGAGGGGTTTTCCCTGATGACATCGGTTGCCTCGCGGAGATTGTCGAGCGATGCCTCGAGGCTCCGCATGGACCTGAGAATATCTTCCCTGGCGCGGAGGATGATCAGGTCGGTATGGGTCACCATCTCGTTCGAGTTGTCGACCAGCTCCCTGATGCTTTCGACCGTTTCCGCGAGACGCAGACTGTCCATCTCGGTCCTGATGCGTCCGGTGATATAAGCGATATTGATGATGGTCGAATCGATCGTTCCCGACTGAACGAGATTGTTTATCGAGGTCGTGGTCTGATCGATGTTTTCCGCGGTCGAGGCAAGCGACACCATGAGGGTGTCGAGCCTGGCCGCGGAGAACGCCAGATGTTCCCGGTTGTCGGCTATAAGGGCATCAAGCCCCTCCGCGACATCGTTGACCGAACTGAGGACGGCATGGAGGTTCCGTGTGGTCTCCTCACTGAGCATGACATTCAGGTTGTTGAGGACCTGTTCGAGTTTGCCCAGGATGATCTCCGCCTTGCCCGATATGGTGTCGAACACCGACGCCCCGGCCTCGATGGTGCCTCCCACCGGAAGGGATTCGGCCTCTTTGGTGCCGCCGATGAGCTCGACGAATTTCAGCCCCGTGATGCCCACGAGGGTGAGCACCGCCTGTGTATCCTCCTTGATGGGAGTGCCGCGCTCCACCTCGACGAGCACCTGAATGGTGGAAGCGTCCTTCACCGAGAGGGAGGCCACACGGCCCACCTGGACCCCGTGGTATTTGACCGCAGCGCCCGGTTCGAGACCGGTAACGGAGATGTCGTGATACTCGATATAGTACCAGTCCATTCTCTTGAGGAGCCTGTTGCCGACGAGCACCAGGAAGAACACCAGGAGCAGCGATCCGGACATGATGAGGAATATGGAAAGCCGTACTTTTTGCGCTTTTGTCGCCATGCATCCGCCGTGGTGAGGTGGGAAACGGCCGTCCGGCCTGTTACGATAATTTATAATATGCTTTCCGCGTATTGATGTCAACGCAAATAAACATCCGTCCCGCACAGGACGGTCGTCCGGGCGCACAACAGGCACGGCGCCCGGCATTAAGGTTGACGGGTATCAAGTTTAGTAAGCAATGCATGATTCAGCAGTTCACTGCAAAGCCCCCTTCCGTCGCTTCGCGCCACCTTCCCCCGAAGCGGGAGAAGGAAAAGCACCACGGAACGGGCTCCCTCTCTCCCTTTAGGGGGAGAGGGCCGGGGAGAGGGGGCGCTTCCACAATCGTGATAGAGCTGATTCCCGTAGAAAGGAAAAGGGTGCTTAATTAGGGCTTCCTGAAAAACAGATAATATATTGTTAATAATCGAGATAACCCT
>CAYNWJ010000394.1:0-4272 GCA_964400815.1 uncultured bacterium | reverse complement strand
CCATCATCGGCGGCGTGATTCTCGGATTCGTGCCGGTGGACGGTTTCGAGTACGTTCTCGGCGGCATCATCCTTGTGCTCGGCCTGTGGTTCGTCTCGGGCCGCGGCGGGCACGACGAAACCACCCTCGCCGCGACACCCCCGGAACGCGCCGGGATCCTGGATGTGGGCGTGTCCACCTTTTCCGGCATCGGCGGCGGTCTTTTCGGCATCAGCGGGCCGCCCATCGTCTATTATCTCGGGGGACGTCTCGCGAAGCACGCCTTCCGCAGCACGCTGGTGGCCGTGTTCCTCTTCGGCAGCCTGGCCCGCATCGGGACCTATACCACCGTGGGCATCGTGGGCCGCCGTCCCCTCATTCTCAGCGTCGTGGCCCTCCCGACCCTCTTTCTCGGGCTCTGGCTGGGAAACCATCTCTTTTCCCGTATCAGGGAGATCTGGTTCAGCCGGCTGGTTGGTTTCGTGCTCGTTCTCACCGCCGTGCGCATTCTCTTCGGCTAGGCGCACACCCGAGACTCAATCCGCAGCCTGCCCGCTCACCGGTGAACATTCCCGGACGAAACGGGTATTCCGCGTTCAACGGCCTTTCTTGCCGGTGATGTCATCGATGTCGATCCTCAGGATGCTGAAGGCGTTGTAGCGCCTGTCCTCGTCCAGCTTTGTCGTGGCGATGATGATCGGATCCTCCTCGAGGTGTTCGAGCAGGACAGCCATGGCGTGCTTCTTTTCGTCCAGAGTGGTTGGTTCATGGGCGGTCCCCCGGAAAACCACGGACCGGTAGGGCTGGCCGCATTCGCCCTGGATATATCCCTCGTCACGGAATACGGTGCCGCAAATCCGGTTGTTCTCGCGGATGAAATCCAGTTTCAGGCCCTCTTTCGCGCAGTGGGCGTAGAGGCTGTTCCTCTCCCGGTCGTAACCGTAGCTGAGGGTCACGATATACGGTTCATCGTTCCTGCACATGGCGATCGACATGTATTCGCCGTTTACAAGTATATCATCGATGAAAGCGGGGTCGCTCGTCGTTTTTTCCGTGCGGGTCAGGTGATAGTCCGTCATGTGGTTCGATCCTTTGCATCGTGATATGTGTGGTGCGCTCCGTCTTTATCCCGATCCTTCTTCCGGCGCTCATGTATATTGACGCATGACGCCGATCACAAACCGTACCGTTCCCTGATGATCGGCAGCATCATTGCCGCAGCCCCGCCCCGCGTGAGGACCGCATCCCCGGCCGCGGCCCCGCTTCCGCCCGCGCATTTTTCCAGCATGAGCGCGAACTCGCCGGCGCGCATCTCACGGTCCGGCTCGAGATATTCGTTTCCGGTCCAGTCGAGCGCTCCCGTGGACTCGATGATGGTCACCGCCTCGCGCAGGCCGCCGTCGCCCGGATCGATGTCGGTGAAGGTGACCGAACACAGGCCATCCGTGAGTTCCCTGCCGCTCAGCCGGGCGGCCGCCATGACCGCCTCACGTCTGGTGAGCGGAACATCCGGTTCGAAATTCCTTTCATGCGGCTCCATGATCTCGAGGAGGCACGCCCACTGGACCGCCCCGAAGACATCGGTGTCCCAGCCGGCGTCCTCGTTCCAGAAGAGCGGCGTGTTGTGCGAAAGGAGCACCTGCTGAAGCTCCCGGAGCCGTTTTTCTTCTTCGCCGGGAGAGGCCGGATCGGGAGACTTCACCCACAGGTCGCGGGGCTCCAGGCCGCGGTTCACGCACATGACCGCCGCCGCTCCCGCCGCCTTGCCGATCTCGAATTCCACCGGATGGAGCCGGTAGGTGGATGCGGCGATGCGGGTGAGACTGATGTTCTTCGCGGCCGCAAGCATGCCGTCCACCTGTTCTGGAACCAGGGAACCGTAGGGAATCTGGAAACGCCCGCTGGAATTCTCACCCGCCCAGCTGCCGTCGCTGAGCTGCACGTGCTTGAAGTGAATGTCCCGCTTGCGCTCGCAGCCCACGTCGCACCGGTGGATGTCGAGGAAATAGTGGCCGATGCCCACGGTGTCGTGAAAGAGCCGGGCTCGCTCGGTCCGTGGTCCCATGAGGTCCTGCTGGCGGACGGTGTAGAGGCCGCGCATGCGCCGTGATTCCCTGATGTACGGGTACATGCTCAGGCCGTCCTCCGTGCCCATGACATCGGGCCGCAATTTCAGGTTGGCCCAGCCGGTATTCTTGCCGGTGACCGGATCGATGGACCAGTTGGCCTCGACGCTCGGGTCAAGACGCGGGTCCTCCGGGTCGCGCGGCGCCTCGTACCAGAGCCAGAACATGAATCCGAGGGACAGTTCCTTCGCCTCGCGGAGCGCCCGTTCGCGTTCTTCGGGGGTGACGTCCACGATGTTCCCGCCGTTGTAGTCGTTCGATATCCAGTTCACCTCGATGATGTCCCCCACGGCCGGCGGGCTGTACTGCCAGTTGGGAATGAAATACCGCGGGTCGCTGTCCGGAGCGAAATCGGTCTTCCATCCGCCGTTCAGGAATTTCGCCGGCGGGTCCGCCGAAAGATCGGGATTCAAAATGCGGGCGTCGAGCATGCGGCGGTAGGTCCAGAAGGAGGGAATCCATGTGAGGGGTTCGTTCCCGCCGGTGCGCCGGTTTTTCTCCCATATCTCCGCCCGTGAATGGTCGTTCCAGCGGGTCATGAGGAACCAGCGGTTGTTGTCGATCATGGTGAAGCGGTGGTGGTTCTCCTCGTAGCTCGCCGGCCGTTCCTCCCATGGACGACGGTTGTCCTCGTTCTCCGGGCCCCATTCCACGGCGAAGGGGTAGGTGAAGGACTGGACGCAGCCGGGCATGGGCTCGGGATAGAGGGGCTCGCCGTTGTCGTCGAAGAGCGACGGTTCACCGGTGTCCTCTGAGGCCTCGATGCCGATGCGGTAGTCTATCCCGGCCAGGGGAAAGAGATCGCCCAGCTCGGTGGCGTCGATGGTGATTTTCGCCCTGATCCCGTATTCATCGCCCGAATCGAGGTCGCGGAACAGGACCCCCGCAACACGCCGGCCCTCCCGTATTACCCCCACCGGCACCGTGCGATATCGTATCCCGAGAAGACCGCTTTCCACATACGGGGCGAGCATGGTTTCCATCGCCATAACCCCGTCCTTCGGAAGAAAGCTCATGCGCGATCCCCAGGCGTTTCCGGGCGAGAACTCGTCGCCCTCGATCCATTCGATCTCCATCTCGCGGGCTTTCGAGCCGGGACCGCCGTTGCGTCCGGTCGTCCGCGCCGTTTCGAGCGCCTTCGGACGGTACAAGTTCCGTATCCCGTCATGAAGGCGGAAGAACAGTTCCGATGCCCCCACGTCGTATCGGCCCTGCTCCACCAGCGAATTGTCGTCGGAGGCGGTCACTCCCTGCGAGGTGTACTGCCCGCCCGGCCAGCTCGTCTCCTCGGTCATGAGGATCGATCCCACGCCCCATTCATCGGCCATCATCGAGGCCTGGAGAGCCGCGGCCACCCCGCCGGTTCCACCGCCCACGATGAGAATGTCGCACTCGGCGCTTTTCACGGTATCCCTCCCGCAACCGGAAACAAGCAGCGCCAGACACACCGTGGCGGCGGAAAAAAACAACGCGGCCCCCGTGCTGCGTGCTTGTCTTTCGGCGGTAATTTTCGTAGTATGCATGATGGGTTCTTCCTCCGGGCATGAGAGCGGTCCGCGGATATGACCGTGACCGCCGGAAACACAGGTGTCCGCACAGGGAACGGCGTCGATCTTTCGGCTTTCTGGAAAAGTACGACAATATCAGGGCGGGGGCAATTTCAATTTGCCCCGGACAGGAGAGGAGGCACCAACCATGCAACGATCCGGGATGGCGAATACCGCCGGGACACCGGTGCGGTACGGCAGGCGACGGTTCATGAAGACGGCCGGCGCCGCGGCGGCAGCGCCGCTGCTCGCCGGAGCGGCGGGACGCAAGCGGAACGTGGTCTTCATCCTCATCGACGATCTCCGGTTCGACGCCATGAGCTTCATGGGCCACCCGGTCATCGAGACCCCGAATATCGACCGTATGGCGGGCGCCGGCGTCCACATGCGGAACGCTTTCGTCACCACCTCCCTCTGTTCACCGAGCCGGGCCTCCATTCTCTCCGGCCTCTATGCCCACCGTCACCAGATCCTCGACAATTCCACCCTCATGCCCGCGGGGACCGTAACCTTCCCTGTTCTCCTCAAGCAGGCCGGATACCGGACCGGGTTCGTTGGCAAATGGCACATGGGCGGCTCCACCGACAGGCCCAGGCCGGGCTTCGAACGCTGGGTCTCCT
>CAYNWJ010000393.1:0-4274 GCA_964400815.1 uncultured bacterium | reverse complement strand
AATGGGGATCTGGCGTCCGCTCTGGACCGCTTTCTCCAAGTCCTGGAACGCGGATTTCGCCTTCTGCTCCGCCATCTCCGCGGCGGCGTCCCGGACTGCGCTCAAAAGGGCGTTCTTCATGGTGTCATAGGACACCTCGGCAAGCGAGAACATCCTGCCGCCCTTCATCTCCCGTTTGGAGATCGTCACACCGGTCAGCTTGACATCGACCACGTTCTTGCTCACCGCCTCGGAGAACTGGAGCGCGCGGGCCTCCTCGAGATTGCCGCTCTGCTGGAGGAAGGTGCGGACCATGGCCTGTACGCTCACCTGGATGGTATTCGCCAGGTCGGTGCGGGCGTTGGCGTCGGCAACCTGCTTGGCCAGCTCGGGTGACGCCGTCTTTTCGGATGCGCCGGTGCCGTAAATGATCTCATCGTCCTCCGGTGGATTGAGATACCAGTTGGGAACCATGCCCCGGTTCACTCCACCACCGCATGCGCTGAACAGCATCGCCGCGATGACGACGGCCATGACGGCCCCGGTGTAGACACTCGCCTTTTTCATGAAAAACCTCCCTTTGAAAGTTGTGAGAAATGATTGAATTGCAATTCATCAATTATCTTGTCATCCCTGATCGGACCCGTGCATGATGATTCGTCACGGCCTGTCGGGAGGCAGTGGCAGCTGGGGAGGAGCCGATGCGCCCCCTCCCTCTTCTCCGCCGCCCATGAGCGCAGCGCCGGCGCCCGCTCCGGCAACCACCAGGCCGCCGAGGATGTACCACAGCTTGCGGGATTTCTTCTGTTTGCCCAGCACGAGATCGTTGCCCACCACGACGATGAGGCGGTCCATGACCTCGTCTATGGACACCTGCCCCTGACGGTCGGCGGTGGCGATGGCGCGGCTGTATTCCACGTCCACGATGCGCGCGGTGACCGAATAGGTGTTGCCGATCTTGCCGACCGTTCCCATAAGGAGACGGTCCGCCTGCAACATCTTTCCGAATTCGATCAGACAGGAATCCGAGACGCAGCCGGTGTTCTGGAGATCGAACTCCTCGAATATCTTGTCCATATCCTCACGCTCGATCACCTGGTACTGATCCTTGTCCTCCATGGCTTGGTATTCGGCCGAGGCGAAGAGCTGGGACAGGTGCGAGCGCAGCTTGTCCGAGAGGAGATCGGCCTCCACCTGGGCGATGCCCTTCGCATCCAGGTTCATGATACCGATGGTGTATGTTTTATTCTCCTGGGCCACCGCCGTGCCGACCGGGGCCGCGAACCCCAGCACGAACAGCCAGGCTGCCAGGTAGAGCGACAGTACCTTTCTGATCATCGTTTCCTCCATTCCCCTGCGTTATAATTATTCTTTGGCAATCGTTCGATCGTTTTACGGTATCATCGGACGTATGTCGTCCGGTATGGGATATTCCTCATCGTCGATATTCACCAGACGGTACCTGAAGCTGTCGAGGGAACCGTCCTCCCTGAAATACGCCACGATCTCGCCCACACGTCCCCCGCCCTTACCGGCCTGCACGATCCTGCAATCTCCCACTCTGACCGCCTCCTCGAGCAGCGTCTGCGAGTGGCCGCCGATGATGAGGTCGATGGCCGGCCACCGTTTCGCGAGCCCGATGTCCCCTTCCCTGCCGAGCTGGGAGAGAACGACCACGTATTCGCACGAGCCTTCCACCCCGGGAAGGATGGTTTTCAGTGTTTCGTCCAGATCGGCCACGGCGAAATCGTCCATGCGTTCCGCGGGAAACATGCGGAAGGTCTCCGCCCCTGCAACACCGATCACACCGACCCTGACACCACCGGCGGTGAAGATCCTGTATGGATCGAACACGGGCTCGTCGTCTTTCGTGCGGATGACGGCGCTCAGTATCTTATCACGATGTTCACCGGCGAGGTCGAGGAAGGTGCCGAGGCCGTTGAACAGCTCCTGGTCTCCCACGCCACAGGCGTCATACCCCATCTCGTCCATGAGGGCGAACACGACCGGGGCATACTGCTCCACCCGGTAGAGCCCGAGATACCCGCCGGAATCGAGAATCAGGGCGTTGTCACGGCCGCTGGTGTAGTCGCGGATGAAGCCCACCCGCTCGGCCAGTCCGCCATACGGGTCGTTCGGGCAGTTGCAGTCTTTGAGCTTGCCGTTGGAGTTGTTGGTGAAGAGGATGCGCAGCTCCCGCAGGTCCGTTCCCGCACGCCCGAAGGCCGGGAAGATCAGCACCGCCAGCAGGGCGGCCAGAACCGGAATCGCATGTCGTGTCATCCTTCGCATCGTATCGCTTTCCATCGTGTTCGCAAATCCGCATGAAACAGCTTAATTGGTCGAACCTTCGGCGGTCCCGAGCACCTCGACCACCTTTTCCTCGAAGCGCCGGACGAACTCGTGGGCGTTCTCCTCGGAAAACCCGGTGTTGATGAACCGCACCGTGCCGGTGTTGTCCACCAGGAGCGTGAAGGGAATGCCCTCGCGCTTGAGCAGCTTCGGCACGATCAGGTAACGGTCGAGAAGCACGGGCAGCTTCGTTTGCGTCTCCTCCACGAGCTTTTTGGCCTGTTCTTCCTTTTCCAGGGCGATCAGATAGATGCCGAGCCCCTTGTCACGATATTTCTCCACCATGGTCCCCAGTTCGGGAATTTCCTTCTTGCAGGGTTTGCAATAGGAGGCGCAGAGGCTGAATATCACCGCCTTGTAGTTCTTGGTGGCATCGTCCCCGACACAGTCCTTCAGGAAGAAGCTCTCCCCGTTCATGTCCTTGAGGAAGAATCCGGGCATGACGTCGCCCACCTGTATCGTTTCCTGCGCGAACGCACCCGCGCCGAACACGGCCGTCGCGAGCACCGCCGCGGTAACCATGTGTAGTATCGCTCTCATTGCCGTTCCTTTCAGTGACAGGGAACACATCAAACCGAAAAAATCGAAAATAATTCGCGGCGGACCGATGTGCTTTATCGGCCCGCCCCGTTGTCATCGTCGTTACTTCATGTACAGCATCTTGCCGGAAACATTCGAATAACCGGCGTCGATGCGATAGAAATAGAGCCCCGAGGTGAGTTCGTCCGCCTCGAACACGATCTCGTGCACGCCCGCGTCACGCCATCCCGGCTCGTAGCTCCTCACGATCTGGCCGAGGGAGTTGAAGACCGTGACGCGCACCGTGGCGCCGCGCGAAAGCTCGTACCTGATGGTCGTCATGGGATTGAACGGGTTCGGATAGGCGACCGCGGTGACAAAGGATCGCGGTTCCGCACCGGCGGTCTCGGGGGGCTCGAAATCCCCGCCGGTCACCACGAGGGTGAAGGGCCGTTCGGTGACGGCGTCGCCGGAGGTGAAGCTGAACCCGGCGCCGTCGAGCTCTATCTCCTCACCGGTCACCCCGTCGAAGAGGCGGCAGGAGAGCCCGGCGGGAATATCTTCCGTCCCGAGAAGCTCCACGTCCACCGTCTCGCGCTCGATGTTCGTCCTGACCGAGAAGTCCCAGGTCACGGTCCCGGCCGGCGGCCTGAAATCGACGGTATAATCACAGGGATTGACCGGCCAGTCTCGGTGCGGGAAGCTCACGGACACATAGTCTCCGATGGGCGGCGGTTCCACATGGTCGTTGATGTCCCAGGTCTCCGACGAGCTGTAGCGGACACCAAGATGGTTCGCGATGTCCTTCGCCCTGTCGGCATATGCGGCGATGGACAGCGACCACAGCGCCGGTTCATGGCGGCCGTCGGCAACCACCTTGCCGGCGCCCTTCGTGGGATTGAGGAAGATATAGCGCGTGCTGGATTCCATGTTGCGGATCGCGTATCCCTTCCAGGGTTCGAGCGTCGTGGGCGGATTCGTGGGATCAGACCACGAGCCGTCATAGGAATAGAGTGAACTCAGGCTCGCGCTGCCGGGATTGGTCATCTCGTCCCATGAAATGTCGAACATCCACGGATTGGCGATATCGTTCCATCCGGCCTTGAGCTCCACCTGGAAGGGTTCGGTGGTTGAAACCGTCGTCCCCTGCGGCGTGGTCAGCGTGAAATCGGAGGTGCTGATCAGCCAGAACGCCCGGCCGGGCTCGAACGGCTCCGTGTCGGGATATTCCCGGGGCGAATCGCTTCCCGCCGGATACCTGAACAGCCGCCACTTGGTGCCGTAATCCCCCACGGGCAGCGTGTTCTTGAGCTGGTCGACGATGGAGGCGGACGTCAGGTCGAGCGGAATCGAGATCATGCGGTAGGATGTCTGTTCGGACCCGCCGGAGACCGGCTCTGTGGACTTCACGTCGGACACTGCCG
>CAYNWJ010000392.1:0-4276 GCA_964400815.1 uncultured bacterium | reverse complement strand
GTCGTCAGGGACGCCATGAATCCGGAGGGGACGGTTCGGCGGTTGGTCAGATCCATCGGCTCACGACTGCGGTCGTCGCCTGCTGCGCGCTCCAAAAGGGCCATCGGTGACGGCGGCGGAGGAACCACGATGAAGCCTTCCGGTTGAACCTTCAACCGGAACGCGAAATCGAAACGATCGATAACAGCAACTCATAAAACGCAGGGAGGCATATCATGCCAGGCGGAGACAGGACAGGACCGATGGGGTATGGCCCCATGACAGGGCGCAGGCTTGGATACTGCGCCGGCTATCAGGTTCCAGGATTCACGAATACGGGAGGCGGAATGGGTATGGGATGGCGGCGCGGCCGCGGAAGAGGCTTCGGGAGAGCGTTTCGGAGCGGACCGGCCGCCTCGTATCCAGGCTTTGGAGTCCCATATCCACCGCCGCCCGTTGTATCGGATTGGGTGCAGGGTTCACCCGCAGCCACGCCGGCGGACGAACTGAGCGCGTTGAAGAACGAGGCGGCGAATCTTTCCCGTACCCTCGAACAGATCAACGCCAGGATCGAACGCTTGACGGAAGAAGAAGGGCTTCATGACGAAGCCTGATTTCCCCCCCCGGCGGAGAAACGGCGTACAACCAGCCGTTTCTCCGCTAATTTATTGTATATTATAGTAATGAAGTCTAATATGTCATTTTCATATCGCACCAAAGAGACCCCACATACAGGAACGCGCATGAACATTGCAGTTGCAAGCGGAAAGGGAGGCACGGGAAAAACCACCGTCGCCGTAAACATCGCCCTGACCATGGCGCGGCGGGGAGTGACGACGGTGTTTGCGGATTGCGACGTGGAGGAACCCAACGGCCACATATTCCTCAAGCCGGACATCCGGGAGACAAATCCCTCACGCATGATGTACCCCGTGATCGACGCCGAACGGTGTATCGGCTGCGGGAAATGCGCCGGGATTTGCGAGTTCAACGCCATCGCCATCATGGGGAACGAACCGATGGTGTTCCCCGAACTGTGCCATGCATGCGGCGGATGCGTGTATGTCTGTCCCGTGGACGCGGTCGGCGAGGGAACCCGCGAGATCGGCACGGTTTCTTCGGGGAGCCGCGGCGATCTCCTTTTCGTGCAGGGAAGCCTTGATATCGGACAGGTCCTTTCCCCGCCGCTCATCCGCGACGTCAAACGCGCCATCCCCCCGGCGGAACATGTGATCATCGACTGCCCGCCGGGAACATCGTGTCCCGTGGTGACGGCAGTCACCGGCGCCGATTTCGCGCTCCTGGTGACCGAGCCGACGCCCTTCGGCCTCCACGACCTGAAACTTGCGGTCGATGCTGTCGATGCTGTCGGCATCCCCGCGGGAGCCGTAATCAACCGGTACGACCTGGGAGCGTCCGAAACCGAGTCATTCCTTCGCCGGAAAGGGGTTCCCCTGGTGGGCGTCATCCCCGACGACGACAACATCGCCCGCGCATATTCCGAGGGAGAAATCCTCATCGAGACGTTGAAGCAGTATGAAGACACATTCGGCGGCATGATGGACACGATCATCAGGCTCGCCGCGCGGCCGTAAACCCCTGCCACGGCACTCGCATGGTCTGCGGCGAATCTTTCACCCGAAGAAAGCATACATTACCATGAAGGAAATCGTTATCATCAGCGGCAAGGGCGGAACGGGAAAGACCAGCATAACCGCCTCTTTCGCCGCGCTGGCAAAGAATGCGGTTCTCGCCGACTGCGATGTCGACGCCGCCGATCTGCACCTGATAACCGGACCGCGGGAAAAAAGCAGGGAAAGCTTCAGCGGCGGCAAGCTGGCGCGCATCAAACCCGGCTATTGCACCGCCTGCGGGAAATGCCAGGAACTGTGCCGTTTCGATGCGGTCTTTTTCGACGGCCCGGGCAATGGCGCCCACCCGAGGACCTTCCGCATCGATCCGATACGGTGTGAGGGATGCGGCGTGTGCGCGTGGTTCTGCGCCGAGGACGCCATCGTTTTCGAACCGGCGGTCAACGGGACGTTGTACATTTCGGAAACCCGGTTCGGCCCCATGGCCCACGCCAGGCTGGGAATCGCCGAGGAAAACTCGGGAAAGCTCGTCACCCGTGTCCGCACGACTGCGAAAGAGATCGCGGAGCGTGAATCCCGCGAGCTGATCATCATCGACGGCTCTCCGGGAATCGGCTGTCCGGTCATCGCGTCGCTGACCGGGGCGGACCTCGTGATCGCGGTAACCGAACCCACGCTTTCCGGCAGACACGATCTGGAACGGGTGATCGGCCTCGCGGAGCATTTCGACATACCGGCGGCGGTCATTGTCAACAAGTGGGACATCAACGAACGGATCGCCGGAGATATCAGGGAATTCATCGCCGGAAAAAATGTGGTTGACGCGGGCCGGGTCCGCTATGACAGGGCCTTTTCCGAGGCTCTCATGAAAAGGAAAAGCGTTGTCGAACACACGGACACGGGCCCTTCGGAAGACATTCGGGAGGCATGGGAAACAGTCACAAAGCTGCTTTATTCATGATGGTGCCGCGGATACTGTCACTGAAGGTCGATACCTGAACCCCTTACCGGAGAAAGAACAGCTACATGAACCAGAACAATGCACAGACGCAGCAGGAGGAACAGCGTAAAATCGCGGAACGGCTCGGCTCGATCGAAAACGTGATTCTCGTCCTCTCGGGAAAGGGCGGCGTGGGGAAAAGCTCCGTCGCCGTCAATGTGGCCACGGCCCTTGCCTCGCGCGGGCACAGTGTCGGCCTTCTCGACATAGATTTCCACGGTCCCAGTGTTCCGGGCATGCTCGGTCTCGGAGACGAGAATGTCATCATGCACGACAACAGCATGGTCCCGGTGGAATTCACCCCCAATCTGAAAGTGATGTCCATCGGTTTCCTGACGCGAAACCGCACCGACGCCGTGATCTGGCGCGGACCCATGAAATACGGGGTCATCGGACAGCTCCTGGGGGACGTGGAATGGGGAGCGCTCGACTATCTGGTCATCGACTCGCCGCCCGGCACGGGAGACGAACCGCTGAGCATCGCCCAGATGACGGCGGAGAAAGCCCGCGCGCTGGTTGTCACGACTCCCCAGCAGGTTTCCGTGGACGATGTTGTGAAATGTGTGACGTTCTGCGGCAAGCTCAATGTTCCCATCGTGGGTATTGTCGAGAACATGAGCGGTTTCGTCTGCCCGGAATGCGGCGCGAGGACGGAAATATTCCAGTCCGGCGGGGGCGAACGGCTGGCGAAGGAAACGGGCGTGCCGTTTCTTGGAAAGATCCCCCTGGACCCGTCGGTGGTGATATCAGGAGATCAGGGCAGGCCGATCATCCTCGGCGGACGGGGCGGTGAAACCGCAGACGCTTTCGATGCGCTGGCGGCCGCCGTGGAGTAAATAAAAAGCCGTGCATTGTCGTGACGGATACGATTGACAAGAGACAAAACCGCAAAACGAATAAAGGAGAATCAAACCATGAGATATGCCATACCGCTCGTGGACGGCAGCCTGTCCATGCACTTCGGGCACTGCGACGAGTTCGCGCTGATCGATGTCGATGAAAACGGAAACGTGGTGAGACGCGAGGACGCTGTTCCCCCGCCCCATGAGCCCGGTGTTCTTCCCGCATGGCTGGCGGAACGCGGAGCGACGCATGTCATCGCGGGCGGCATGGGATCCCGGGCGCAGAACCTTTTCGCTTCCAAGGGGATACAGGTCATTGTCGGGGCGCCGTTCAAGCCGCCCGAGGAACTGGCGTCTCTCTGCGCGAACGGAGACTTGATGAACGGCGACAATGTGTGCGATCATTGAACGGACCATCGAACCTGAAAACCATCGCATGCATTGTAACGGAGAAACACCATAGATGATAAAGAAAACGCTGGCCGGCATGGCCCGTGAGCGCCACGGCCGCGGCGAAAGGATCGTCGCCCCGCTCATGGGATTTCCGGGCCTCGCCACCACGGGTGTGAGCGTCAAGCTCGCGCAGCAGAATTATGGAGAACATTACAGGGTCCTGAAATACCTGGCCGAAAGATTCGAACCGGACATCATGTTTCCCATGATGGACCTGTCGGTGGAGGCGAACGCGCTCGGACGCTTCACCCTCTTTCCAAAGGATGACAGCGCCACCGTGGTCCGTGACCATTTCGACCCCGATGAACTCGAAACATGGAAACGGATCAACCTGGCCCACGATACGCGGATC
This sequence comes from uncultured bacterium, assembly GCA_964400815.1. Taxonomy (GTDB): domain Bacteria; phylum Latescibacterota; class Latescibacteria; order Latescibacterales; family Latescibacteraceae. The sequence continues at coordinate 58 of CAYNWJ010000392.1, read as the reverse complement.
CAGGGATACGTTGAAACGCAGAAGCTCATGAGCATCGGTCTCGCCCCCGATATCGTCC
>CAYNWJ010000391.1:0-4285 GCA_964400815.1 uncultured bacterium | reverse complement strand
GGTTCGTCGCCCATGACGGGGACGCTCTTTCCGCGGCGGGCGAGGATACGGCAGGCGTCGCCCACCATCATCCAGAGCATGAAGGGGCCGGTGACACCGGTGACGGGGCCGATCATGCCGGTCATGCCGGGGACCTTGATCACGCCGCCCATGGTGGTGGCCTGTGTCTCGATCCACACGTCGGCATGGGGCCAGAGCTGGAGGTGGCGGACCTCGTCGCGCAGAAGTTCGGGATGGAGGGCGTCGCCGCTCCAGGGGCTGGGGGCGCCGATGACGAAGATGTCCTTCTTCGCCAGATCGTCGGTCAGCGCGGTGTGGGCGGCGCGGGCAAGGACCAGGTCGCCGTCCTTCGCCTGCGCGGGGTTGTAGCCGTCGGTGAAGATGGCGGGCATGCCGGGGCGGCCGGGATAGAGGTCGGTGTTGGTGTGACCGGCGTCCCACACCTGCCAGCAGGCGCCGCCGTTCTCGATGGTGCGGACGATGGCATAGGCGCCCTCCATGAGGTCCTCGGTCTGGGTGGCGCGGATGGCCTCGATGCGGCCGCGGACCTTTGAGAGGTATTGGCGGGCGAGTGGTTCTTTCGCGTAGTCCGTGGATGCGGCGGCGGATTTTCCGAGCCCGGCCATGCCCGCGGCCGAGAGGGGTATGAGCCTGAGTGCGTCGCGTCGTTTCATCTGATCGCTCCTTGCTATGATTGAATGGTGGATGATTTTCCCGTGCGGACCGTAATCCCGGCATGTGATACATAGCGCATGGGAGCCCGCCGCGCAACGATTAATTGGGCCGGACACGGACGCCGGACGGCTCTTGCGCTGCCGGAGGACATGCGGAGTATGGCTGCCGCTGAAAAATTCACGGACGCGGATTTTTTGCTTGAAATTGTGTGAGGAAGATGTTATTTTTATATCATTGCGAGCGGGAATAGCTCAGTGGTAGAGCGCCACCTTGCCAAGGTGGATGTCGCGAGTTCAAGTCTCGTTTCCCGCTCCATTTTTTTTGCCCTCCCCGCCGTCTCCGGATTCCAGCGTTGTTTTTGTTTTTTCCTCAGGTCTTCATTGCGGAGCGATATCTGTCATACATCTTGTCACAACCAGGGAGCAGACCGTCTGACGAGGCTTCGAACGGCGGTGTGCGGCCCTGCGCCGGGTTCGATAGATGTTGTGCGGGACGCCCAATCATGATATATTACAATTCTAGGCATATTCCACATACATGATACATGAGGGCACAATACTATGGCAAAAAAACAGAAACGGGAGTTCACGCATTCCGACGAAACGGTGTTCAGGGGGCTCGAGGGAGTCGTTGCCGCGGAAACGGACATTTCCTTCGTCGATGGAATCCACGGCAACCTGTATTACAAGGGTTACAACATCCACGATATCGCAGAACACACCACGTCATTTGTGGAGGTGCTGCATCTGCTGCTGAACGGCGACCTTCCCACGTCCGCGCAGCTCAAGACCATGCGCCGGAAGATCGTGACCGAGATGCGCGTTCCCACGCAGGTCATCGACATGATGGAGATCATGCCGCCATCGAGCCATCCGATGGATGTGCTCAGGACGGCGGTGTCGGCGCTGGCTCACTATGATCCGGACGCCCTCGACAACACGCCCGAGGGTAACAAGCGCAAGGGGCTCCGGCTGATCGCCCAGATACCGACCATCGTGGCCAGCCTCTACCGCATCCGCAACAGCAAGAGCATCCTGTCCCCCGATCCCCACATGAACATGGCCGAGAACATCCTGTACATGTTCCACGGTGTCATGCCGGAGAAGAAGCATGCACGCGCAATGGACCTGCTGCTTCTGCTTCACGCCGACCACGGCCTGAACGCCTCGACGTTCTCCGCCCGTGTCTCCGCATCGACACACGCCGACATCCATTCCGCGGTGACATCAGCCATCTGCACCCTCAAGGGTCCGCTCCACGGCGGGGCGAACGAACGCGTGATGAAGATGCTCAGGAAGATCAACAACATCGACGAGGTAGAGGAATACATCAACACCATGCTCGCCCAGGGACAGCGGGTCATGGGCTTCGGCCACCGGGTCTACAAGAAGGAGGACCCCCGCGCCAGGCATCTCCGCACCATGTCGGAGCAGCTGTGCAGCCAGGAGGAGAACAAGCGTCTCTACCGCATTTCCCACAAGATAGAGGACATCGTCCTGAAGGCGAAGGGCATCTATCCCAACGTGGACTTCTATTCCGCGACCGTGCAGAACGCGCTCGGCATTCCGCCGGAATTCTATACGACCCTGTTCGCGTCATCGCGAATAGCGGGATGGGTGGCCCATATCCTCGACCAGTACGAGAACAACCGCCTGATCCGTCCGACCTCGAAATACATCGGGGAATACAACCGTGCATTCGTCCCCATCGAAAAACGCTGACGTGACGAGGCGCCATGTGGGGAGGGGCCGCCGTCCGGGAAGATTCGACCGTGCGGTGGATGTCAATCGAAAATGAAGTTCGCACCAAGGGGAGTCTGCCTGTATGCTGAGCGACCTTGAAATCGCCCAACACGCAAAGATGAAGCATATACGCGATATCGGCGAAATGCTGGGGATTCACGACGAAGAACTCGAACTGTATGGAAACTACAAGGCCAAGGTTTCCCTCGATGTCATCCAAAGGCTGGACGATGCCCCGCAGGGGAAATATATCGATGTGACCGCCATCACACCCACGCCCCTCGGCGAGGGAAAGACCGTAACCACCATCGGACTTTCCCAGGCGCTCAACCATGTCGGGAAACTGACCACGGCATGCATCCGTCAGCCATCCATGGGACCGACCTTCGGCATCAAGGGCGGCGCTGCGGGCGGCGGGTATTCCCAGGTGGTCCCCATGGAGGACTTCAACCTCCATCTCACCGGTGACATACACGCGGTCGGCGTGGCCCACAACCTGCTGGCCGCCTTCATCGACAATCATCTGAGCAAGGGGAATGTCCTCAATATCGAGCCGGGCGCCATCACCTGGAACCGCGTGGTCGACATTTCCGATCGGGTGCTCCGCGACGTCGTCGTGGGTCTCGGCGGCAAGGCGAACGGCGTTCCCCGGCAGACGGGCTTCGACATAACCGTGGCTTCCGAGATCATGGCTGTCCTGGCCTTGTGCAATGACCTGAACGATCTCCGCCGGCGTCTCGCCCGCATCATCATCGGCGAGAACACGAGCGGTGTGCCAGTAACTGCCGAGGATCTGAAGTGCGCGGGCGCCATGACCGTGCTCATGCGCGACGCCATCAAGCCCACGCTCATGCAGACGCTCGAGAACACCCCCGTGCTGGTGCATGCCGGCCCCTTTGCCAATATCGCCCACGGCAACTCCTCCATCATCGCCGACCGTATCGCCAGCCGCGTCTCGGAATACGTGGTCACGGAGAGCGGTTTCGGTGCGGACATCGGTGCGGAGAAGTTCTTCAACATCAAGTGCCGGTATTCGGGGCTCAAGCCGGCCGCGGCGGTGCTCGTGGCCACGGTCAGGGCCCTCAAGATGCATTCGGGCAGGTTCAAGGTCGTCGCCGGCAAGCTGCTGGACACCGGCCTCCTGGAAGAGAACATCGGGGCCATAGAGGAGGGCTCCGGGAACCTTGTCAAGCAGATTGAGAACATACGGCTCCACGGTGTTCCCGTGGTTGTGGCGGTCAACCGTTTCAGCACGGACACCGACAATGAGATCGAGGCTGTCAGGAGGATCGCGGTCGAGGCGGGCGCACACGAGGCGGTTGCGAGCACACTCTGGGCGGATGGCGGACCCGGCGGCAGGGATCTGGCGGAAGCGGTCATCGACGCCGCCGAACAGCCGTCGGAATTCAGGTTCCTGTATGACCTCGATGAGCCGCTCACGGAAAAGATCAGGACCATTGCAACGAAGGTTTACGGTGCGGGCAGCGTGGATTTCAGTCCGAAGGCGACCAGGCAGATCAAACACTTCACCGATCTCGGGTATGGCGATCTGCCGATCTGCATGGCGAAATCCCACCTGTCGCTTTCCCACGATCCGAAGCTCAAGGGCCGCCCGGAAGGATTCGAGCTGCCGGTCCGCGAGGTCTGGCTGTCGGCGGGGGCGGGATTCGTCTACCCCCTTACCGGCGATGTCCGCACCATGCCCGGTCTTCCCACCGTGCCGGCCGGAAACAATGTGGATATCGACGAGACAGGTAAGGTCGTCGGCCTGTTCTGATGGACGATACGTTTATTGATGGATACATGAGAGGAAAGGAACGCGATCATGGCGAAGATCATTGACGGCAAGGCGATTGCCGCTGAAATGC
>CAYNWJ010000390.1:0-4295 GCA_964400815.1 uncultured bacterium | reverse complement strand
GGGCGGTGACGAACAGCCCGATCCAGCCGGCGACGGCGACGGGATGGAGCATGACGACCGATTCTTCGGCTACACCGGGAAGCATCAATGCGCTCAGGAGCCTGAACACCAGCGATTCGCCGAGGACATATCCCTGACCATCGCCGAGGGAGCCGGCCGGAAGCACCTCGGAATGCGCGAGACCGATGATGCAGGCCGCGACTGCCACGATGAAGCCCGCGATCGGTCCCGACGCCCCCACATCGACGAGCGCCTTGCGGTTGGGGATCGAAGATTTCATCTTGATGACCGCACCGAAGGTGCCGATGGGAAGCACGGGAGCGGGAATGAAAAAGGGCGGGGTCACGCTGATCCCCCAGAAGCGCGCCGTATAATAATGGGCGAACTCGTGGATGCCCAGAATGCTGAGAATGCTCACGGAGAAGGGCAGCCCGGCCATGAAGGAGCCGACACTGGCGAAGGGATTGCCGCCGGTGGCGATCCACGATCCCGCCGCCATCGTGGTGAAGACGGTCGCGAGAAAGAGGTAGAGATGGATATGGCCCGGTTTCTTTTCAGAGGGGCGATACTGCGAACCGTCACGAAAGAAACCGTCGGAGGGATTTATGACAAATCGTCTGTACTGCATGGATATCAGTTACACTCCCGGTGTGGTATCAGCAGGCGGTGGAATACAGCGGCGGTCGCTGTCCGAGGACGCACCGCTCAGGCGCCGGACACGGGAAGCGTATCGAACAGAACATCGGGCCCGTAATAGGTTCCCACGCGCTGCGCCTCCGATCCGAGCGATGCGATGTCCGGGAATGCCTCATAGACATTTCCCGATATCATGGTATCGATGAGCCGCCCGGCAATCTCACCGTCTCTGACATAAAATCCGAGCATGACGTTCAGCGCGAAATCCCCGGCCAGCAGATTGGACTGGCCTCCCCCGATGACTCCATGAACAAGAACGCCTTCCTTCATCGTCCGGATCATTGTGTCACGGCTTTCACGGCCCGTCTCCAGAACGATGTTCGAAAATCCCGGCGAGGGCGGGGCCAGAGCTGATCTTCGTGCGCTTCCGGTGGATGTGCGACCCGCGTCGGCGGCGGTGTCGAGATCGAACAGGAACGAGCGGAACACGCCCTTTTCGAAAACCGTAACGGGCGCGGACGGACTACCCTCGTCATCGAAGGGCGCGGCGCCGGGTGAAAAGCCAAGCAGCGGATCGTCTGTCAGTGTGACGCGTTCACCGAGCACCTGATCTCCCTCACGGCCGATGAGCGGGCTGTCTCCCTTGACGAGGCTCTTACCGTTGACGCCGAGACGGATCGCCTCAAGGAGGTTGGGAAGAACCTGTGCGGTCACAAGAACCGGAAACCGCCCCGAAATTTTCGGGGCCCCGGTTCCGGCGAGTGCGGCGCGTTCGGCTATTGCTGCGACATAATCGTCGGTTTTAATGGTCAGATCACCGTAACTCCCGCCCTCGTCGATCCAGAGAATGGAATCTCCCTCGATGATGCTCACGACGATATAATGCCGGAACGCCGTCGTCTCGAAGGAACAGTCCAGCCCGGAGGTGTTGGCGATCCGCACCCGGGCGACCGATGTCCCGAGGGAAATGTCGGCGCGGCCTTTCGGGCAGGCAGCCTTCAGGAGCGCACGGGCCTTTTCACCCTCTCTGACCGCGTCCTCCTGCGACCACCCGGCGACAGCGGGATCATAGGATTCGACGGAAGGCAGCGATGCGGGACCGGGGAAGGCGCACCCCGTTTCCTTTCCGAAGACCGATGCGGCAAGCGCCGATTCGACCACGTCATCGATGCGGGCCGGATCGGTCGTTGTGGAATAGCCGAGACGCCCTTCGTTCACGACGCGAAGGCATGCGCCCGTTTTCATTTTCGTTTCTGCGGTCTTGAGCAGGCCGGAATTGAACTCGACTTCCCGCTCTTCCGATTCCACGAAATAGACTTCACCCGCGCATCCATGTTTCCGCACACGATCGAGCAGTTCTTCAACCATGGAACACTCCCTATCCCACCAGCACGTTGTTTATCAGTATATGCGGAGCCCCGACCGAGGTGGGCGGGGGCGACTGGCCGCCTTTTCCACAACCGCCCAGGGTGTTGAACAGCGTGCAGTCGTCCCCGATCTTTCCGATATTTCCGAGGGTTTCGAAGACATTGCCAGACAGGATGACATCGCGCACCGGTGTCGTGAGCCTCCCGTTCTCGATCCTGAACGCGTACAGGGAGCTGAACGTGAAGCGTTCCAGATCGGTCATGCCGCCCAGATAGCCGGCGGCGTAGATCCCGTCCTTCACCCCGGCGATCATCTCTCCCACCGGTGTTTCACCGTTTTCGATGAAGGTGTTCGTCATGCGCACGATGGGGGCAAAGGACGGATCGATGGCGCGGGCGTTTCCCGTAGGCTTCTCGTCCATGCGTGACGCCGTGGAACGCGAGTGGAGACGCCCCACCAGTGCACCGTTTCGGATGAGATAGGTCCTCCCCTTCGGCACACCCTCGTCGTCAAAGGGCGAATATCCGTTGTCATGTTTCAGGGAACCGTCGTCCACGATCGAGAGGATGTCGGGCCCGAAACGTCTGCCGAGCTTCATGATCCTGCGGGCGTCATCGTTCTCATAGACGAAATCGGCCTCGCTCAGATGGCCGAAGGCCTCGTGGGCGAACACCCCCGCGAGCATGGGGTCCAGCACGACCGTATGGAGCCCGCCCTGCACCTTCGGTGCCGTGATCAGGTCACGGGCGATCTTGACGGCCGCCTCCACCTCATCATCGGCGTCGAGCACGGAGCCGTAACCGGTTCTGTCACCGACCGACTTGATGCCGCGCTGGACATTGGCCCCGTCGCGCGCCACGGCCATGAACATGGCGCCGGTGTACACCTTCTCCTGCTCGATGTCCGTTCCCTCGGTGTTGAGATACCAGAGCGATTTACGCATATCGCGATAGACGGTCCTGGTGGTTACAATGCCCTTGTCCATGAGCATCATGTCGTTGTAGCGTTTCATGAGGACGCACTTGTCCTCGAGGGGAACATCCGAAGGATCGATATCCACCGAATCGACGACCCGTGCGGTGACCGGCTCTACTGCCGTCATGCGGGTGTTTCCGGCGGTCGTGAGCGATGCCGAAACCACCGCCCTGCGCGCGCTGTCCGGCGCATCCTCCGGCCTGTTGAAGGAGGCGAAACCCGTGCCGCCCCCGTCGATGACCCGGACGCAGCCTCCGAGGGAAAACGAGGCCCCGATGGCGTCGAGTGACGGGCCCATCCATGTGAGGGACGCGGTCTCGGTTCGTTCGATCCTGATCTCGGCATACTCGACATTGAGACCTTCGAGCGCCTGTCTCATGCTGTCTTTCATGACGTTCCGTCCATTGCGGGCTGAGTGTTCCGAAACGATCGTGCCGGGCTCGAGGACAGCCGTTCCCTGGACGTTCACTCCGGATACGGGAAACGCCGGGACCGCACCTCACCCCCGGGGAGAGCCCCTAAAAACCTGAAATCCCGAGAGTAAGCCTGATAGCGTTGTCGAAACCTTCCTTCATGGGGGTGTAGGAAACATCGAACACGAACAACTGGTAGCGCAGGCCGACGCCGAAGCTGATATCCTGGATGTCGCTGTCGCTGCGATACCCGATACGGGTGAAGAAATTGTCCATGGCCGCCATCTCCGCACCGACTCGAACGCCCGCATCACCATAACGGGGTGACAGATAATCGGCGACAAGGGTGAGGGGACGGCCGAATCCCGGCGCGATGGTGTCGTAGGCCAGTCCGAATCCCACATCCGAGGGAAGCTCCGTCCGGTCGTTCATGAGTTCGTTCATGCTGCCGTAATTCCTTCCGAACAGGGCGACATCGAGCCCCTTAACAGGGGTGCGTGCCGTGAAGCCCAGGTCGAAGGCATAGCCGCCGGCCGTTTCCGACGACACCTTCTCGAAGAGCTTCTTGAAGGTGACACCGAAATCGATGTAGGGGTGCAGGCTCCGGGCATAGGTCAGCGATATGGAGGCGTTCGTGATGCTGTAGTCTCCCAGAGGTCCGGCCGAAGGATCGTTCCCGCGCAGTTCGATATCCCCGGAATCGAAGATCTGGGCCCCGATGCCGAAACTGCCGAGGGAGGTCTTCGCCGCAAAGGCCGCCGATTCCTGCTTGATCCCCTCCACCCACTCGATGTGGGTCGCCTGGACATTGCGTTCCACGATGCCGGCGATCAGGGCCGGGTTAGACCAGACCGCCGCGGCGCCGGTATAACGGGCCGAGGAACCACCTCCCAGGGAGGTAAT
>CAYNWJ010000389.1:0-4298 GCA_964400815.1 uncultured bacterium | reverse complement strand
CCGCCGAGAAATATGTCAAAACCGTGCCGCAGCTCCCGGACAAAGCAGCCGGACAGCTTCTCGGCATGGCCGACATGATCCTCTACGCGAACATTCACGAGGAGCAGGACGAGAACGGCAAAACACGGTTCCGCCGCGCGATTTTCACCAAGCCGTCCAAATACTTCGAGGCCGGTGACAGAAGCGGAGCGCTGCCCCCGATCATCGACCTCGATTACGGCAAATTCTCCGCCGCGTACAGCGAGGGAATCGCCGCGCAACAACCCGGATCAGCTCCGCAACCCAGGGAACAGACCGCTGCGCAGAAAACGCACGCGCCAGCCGACAAAGCACCCGCCGCCGCGCCGTCAAAGAAGTGATTCAACAAACGCAAAACAATCTCAAAGGAGGTAATCGGTCATGACCGACTACATGGATGACGAATATGAACAGCAAGGAACACAGGAACAGAACGACTCGTTCGACCTGTCGATTTATGACGAGGAATTCGAGAATGCGCCCGTCGAGGAACGCACTTTCGACCCTGTTCCGGACGGCAAATACCAGGTCGCCGTCGAACGCGCGGAACTGACGGCGTCCAAGACATCGAATAAGCCGATGCTCAAGTGGACGCTCAAGATCATCGCGCCCAACCACGTCGGACGCCTGCTGTGGAGAAACAACATGATCGCGAGCCCGGACAACATCCGCTGGCTCAAGAACGATCTGCACACATGCGGGCTCAACATCATGAAGCTGTCCGAACTTCCCGCCCGCCTCGAAGACCTGCTCGACGCAAGGATCGAGATCACCGTCAAGACTTCCGGCGAGAATCAGAACATCTATTTCAACCGCCTGATCGAGTCCGGCAAAAAGGACACCGCCGACAACGGTGAACTCGACCGTGATCTGGACAAGCAGGCAAAGGAAATCTTCGACTGATCTTCTCCCCGTTCGAGGGACGGATGGGACCCTCTCCCGTCCGTCCCTCTCTTTTTTTCTTTCGATATGGAGGCGCGACGTTTTGGAAAAGAAAACGCTGACACAAAAAGAAACGGCCCGCATTCTGTCTCTCGCGGACAGGGGCATGGGAAGACGCGCCATCGCGCGGGAAACCGGCATACCGCAATGGGCGGTGCGCAGGACGCTCGAGGAATTGAAGCCGTCCGTGGCTGATGGAAAATCCTATACCGACAAAATGCGCGAGCGCCTGGACCTGTCCGAGTTCGCGGCCCTCAAAAAGCGGCGCACGCTGTTTGAGATCATCGGCGAGAATATTCTACGCGCTGTACAGTCGTTCCCGCCTCCGAAACTGCCGAAGGCGGAAAAACTCGCGTTCAACAAAAAGCACGAACCCGAGGAGATGGTGCTGATGTTCTCAGATTCACAAATCGGGCAGCTTGTGGACCAGCAGGAATCCGGCGGGCTTGGCGCGTACAACGTGGACATATTTCTCGAACGGCTGGAGTTTCTGAAAGTCTCCCTGAAAAAGATATTTGAAATCCACCTCGACAATACGCCGTACCCGGTGTTCAACATTTTCTTTCTCGGCGACATTGTCGAGGGATCGACCATTTTCCCCGGGCAGGAACGCCAGACGGACATGCACGTCGTCGAGCAGGTCATGTTCGCCGTGGACCGCATCGCGGAGTTTGTCGCATGGGTCGCGGTGCTGTACCCGTGGAAGATCAGATGCTACTGCGTGGTCGGCAATCACGGTCGTGTCGGGAAAAAAGGAGAGCAGTCTCCCTGGAATAATTTTGACGTGCTGGTTTACAGCTATGTTGCCGAGAAGCTGAAGAACTACCCTTCCGTTGAATTTCACATTTCCAGATCATGGTGGATGCTCGTGGAACGAATGAAACACCTGTTTCTTCTTGTCCACGGCGACGATATCCGCGCGTGGATGGGAATCCCCTATTACGGCATTGAACGCTCCGAGTCCCGCTACCAGAAAATGATCGGCGGCTCCGGAGAGGGTTTCCATTATTTCTGCTGCGGGCATCACCACCAGGAGGCGGCGATCAAGAGCCGTATCTTCGTGAACGGAAACTGGGTGGGCGGCAGCGAGTTCTCGATCAAGACACTTCAGGCCGCCAGCCCGCCGACGCAGCTTCTTTTCTCCGTGCATCCCCTGTTCGGCGTTACGTGGGAAAGAAACATCCAGCTCCAGGACCCGGCGAAACGGGTTCCCATCGCGGTTTACAAATGATTATCGGGGCGGTTTTGAATGGTCATCGTCATAGACACGAGAGAAAAGCATCCGTACTCATTCACCGTTCCGGCGGTGCGGCGCAAACTCGACGCCGGGGACTACTCCATCGAGGGCTTCGAGACGGTGGCCGCCATCGAGCGCAAGGAACTGAACGATTACGTCCAGACCGTCATCTACCAGCGTGAACGATTCGCAAAGGAACTGAAAAAGCTCGCCGCGTACCGTCTTAAAGCCATTGTCGTCGAGGCGTCGATGGCCGACGTCATCGCGGGGCGTTATGAGGGGCACGTGCCGCCGAAATCAGTTGTCGGCGCGACGGCTGGAATAATCCTCGGCTACGGCATCCCCGTTTATTTCTGTTCCGACCGGCAGATCGCCCTTCATTTCACGGAAACGCTGCTCACGAAGTTCCACGAGCGGCAGACCGGCGAGAGGATCAACAAATGAAGAAAAAGAAAAATGAGGAAACGCTCAAAGGCGTCGTCACAAAGGTGTTCTTCAATCAGGACGGCTTCTTTTCCGGTATTGTCCGCGATCCGGACGGCATAACCTCCAGGGTGTGCGGCGCGATGACCGCAAATGAAAACGACGCGGTGATTCTCCACGGCGCGTTCGAGCAGAATAAATACGGGACGCAGTTCCGGGTCACGGCGTTCGAGTACGACATGGATTTCGACACCGCCGGAATCGTTCATTACCTCACCTGCAATCCTGAAATGAAAGGCATCGGGCCGCAGCGCGCCCGCGCAATCGCGGAATTCTGCGGTTCGGATTTCGACAGCATCGTTACCGATGATCCAACCCGTCTCCTTGCAATCAAAGGACTCACGCCCGATATCGTCGAAAAACTTCATGACGGGTGGGTCCGGTACAAGACGCTGAACCGGGCGATAACATTCCTTGCCTCATTCGGCCTCACACACAAACAGATCAACGCGCTCATCGATAAATACGGCAACTTCGCGCTCCAGGTGCTGAAGGAGAATCCCTACCGGATCATAGAAGACGTCACTGGGTATGGATTCAAACGCGCGGACACCATCGCCCTGAAGATGGGCATCCCCAAGAATGATCCGAACCGTGTGCGATCCGCATTGATGTATCTCGTTGCCAAGGCCGTGGACAACGGCGACACGTGGATCGAGTCCGAAGACCTGGTCTCCCTGGCGAACCGCCTTCTCATCATGGACACGCTCGACAGCAGGGAAATCATCGGGCGGCGCCTTGATGAGATTGTCGGATGCGGAGACCTGATCGGACACCATTTCGACAACAAGGTTCTTGTTTCACTCCCTTCAATTTTCCATCAGGAGGCATACATCGGCGATGTATTCAAACAACTTCGCGGAGAATAATAACAAGTTCGACATCGGCGATGGCTTGGAAAGCGTCCCGTCCGAACTGAACGGCTGCCAGCGACGGGCCTACCTCGCCGCGGCGCGGCACAAGGCGGTTCTCATCGCGGGCGGCGCGGGAACAGGCAAAAGCTACGTCGTCGCCAGGATCGCCGAGCTTTACAGAAATTACGGATACAGCGTCGCGCTCGCGGCCCCGACCGGAAAGGCGGCGCGGCGCATCGAGCAACTCGTGGATATGCCCGCGCGGACCATTCACCGGCTGCTCAAATATAACGGGCATGAATTCGCAAAAAATGAGAATTCACCTCTCAGGCACGACATCGTCATTATCGACGAGGTCTCAATGCTCGACGTGCCCCTCTGCTACCGACTGTTCAAGGCGATTGATTTTACGAAAACGAATATCGTGCTGGTCGGCGACCACAACCAGTTGCCGCCCGTGGGTCCTGGTAACATCATCCGGGACATTCTTTCCAACGGGCTGATCCCCACCGTCATTCTCGACGAGGTGGTGCGCCAGGCGGGACTTCTCAAGGAAAACAGCCTTGCCATCCTCGACGGGCGTGTTGCTAAAAACACGGAGCCGCCGGGCGGCGTGAAAAGCTGGTATCTCGTCGACATCTATTCCGAGCAGATGGACATCCTGAATTTCATTCTCAATCTCTACGGGAAGATTCTCGACGACCGGCTCGGCTATAACCTCGTCAACGAAGTTCAACTGCTCACGCCCATAAAAAAGGGATTGC
>CAYNWJ010000388.1:0-4299 GCA_964400815.1 uncultured bacterium | reverse complement strand
CCTCGAAGATGTTACGGCGGTCGTCCGTCTTGTCCGAGAGGATGGCGTTGATCATCGCGAGCTCGAAGACACTGTAGGAATCGGTCCCCATGCCGGTGTCCATGAGCATGTCGTTGATGTCCGCCAGACGGCAGGCTTTCCTGTTGATGAGGTATTCCGATTCCCCGGAGCGGAACAGGCGGCGGGTGATGGTGACCTCGGGCATCTCGAGTCCCAGGATGCCGCAGTCGTTGTCGATGGTGAGGGAGACTTCAGACATGCCCAGGCGATGGCGGTTCGCCGATCCCTTGAACAGCACATCCTCCATGCGTTCGAGCCTGATGTGGGTCGGACGCTGTTCGCCGAGCACCCAGCGGATGGCGTCGACCACGTTGGTCTTGCCGCAGCCGTTGGGCCCCACCACGGCTGTTATGCCTCCGGTGAGCTTGAGATCGAGCTTCTTGGCGAAGGACTTGAAGCCGAATATTTCGAGGCGGGAAAGTTTCATCCGCGCGCGTCCCCTGTAACGTTTGATCCAGATATATTGTGGCACACCATGTCGAATGATACAAGATATGGTGGTATCCGTCAAGGGAAAAATACCGTGGCGTCAATATTGTCCCCCGGCGCCCGTTCATCCGGGTTTCATGTGCCTGCCGGGCCGGCGGCCGACCATTGAAATCGGACATCCGCAATCAGTATGTTCCACGCGCCTGCGCTTTAGCTCCGAAGTGCACGAAAATCGCGCCGCACATGCAGCGCCGATGGACGGGCGAAGGTGCCGTCAGGGCTGTTGGATCACTTCGACCATCGTCTTATCTCCTTGCCCCGCGAAGAATAACGGGGGAACATGTATCCTTGCTGAAAAATTATAAAAAAGCCCTTGACAATATCCGTAAAAAGCCTACATTTTGTATTTTGTTGTCAGCACGACACAACATATTGTTGACAATCTGTTGATTCCATGTGCAATACCTGTTGAAACTCTGTTAACAATCATTACAATCGAACATACAGCCCCATAGGATGTCAGCATGAATCAGGAGTTTTCCATTCCCTTCGAGGAGGTCCGGAAGCGTGACGGCCGACGGGTTCCCTTCGATCAGGCGAAAATCAGGGATGCGATCGCGAAGGCCGGGAAATCGACGGGAGAATTCGACACATTCGAGGCGGATCTCCTGACGATGCAGGTGGTGAAGGTGCTCGCCTACACGCGCCACGGCGGCGTGCCCCACATCGAGCAGATCCAGGACATCGTCGAGCATGTTCTCATCACCTCGAATTATGTCCGCACCGCCCGCGCCTATATCGTCTACCGCGAGCAGCACAAGAAGCTGCGCGAGGACAAGAAGACCCTCGTGGACGTGTTCAGTTCGGTGAACGAATACCTGGACAAGCTCGACTGGCGCATCAACGCCAACGCCAACCAGGGATACTCCCTCGGCGGGCTGATCCTCAATGTGTCCGGCAAGGTCATCGCCAACTACTGGCTCAACCATGTCTACAACAACGAGATCGGCAACGCGCATCGCAACGGCGACATCCACATCCACGATCTCGACATGCTGTCCGGCTATTGCGCGGGCTGGTCGCTCAGGAAACTGCTTGAGGAAGGCTTCAACGGCGTGCCCGGGAAGATCGAGGCGTCCCCTCCCAAGCACCTCTCCAGCGCCGTGGGCCAGATGGTGAATTTCCTTGGCACCCTCCAGAACGAGTGGGCGGGCGCGCAGGCGTTCAGTTCCTTCGACACCTATCTCGCCCCCTTCGTCCGTGTGGACAATCTGAGCTACGAGGACGTCAAGCAGAACGTCCAGGAATTCGTCTACAACCTGAACGTTCCCTCCCGCTGGGGAACCCAGACGCCGTTCACCAATGTCACCCTCGACTGGGTCACGCCGGAGGATCTGCGGTGGCAGCATCCCTGGATCGGCGGAAAGGAAATGCCCTTCGCATACGGCGATCTTCAGGAGGAGATGAATCTGATCAACCGGGCCTTCATCGAGGTGATGAGCCGTGGAGACGCCAAGGGACGGGTTTTCACCTTCCCCATCCCCACCTACAACATCACCGAGGATTTCCCCTGGGATCACCCGAACACCGACCTGCTCTTCGAAATGACCGCCAAGTACGGCATCCCGTATTTCCAGAACTTCCTGAATTCGGACCTGTCGCCCAACATGGTGCGGTCCATGTGCTGCCGGCTTCAGCTCGATCTCAGGGAGCTTCTCAAGCGCGGCAACGGCCTGTTCGGGTCCGCCGAAATGACCGGTTCCATCGGCGTGGTCACAATCAACTGCGCGCGGCTCGGCTATCTGGCCAAAGGCGACAGGGCGGCGCTGCTCGAGCGGACGGACACCCTGCTCTTCCTGGCGAAGGAGGCCATGACCACCAAGCGCAAGGTCATCCAACGCCTTATCGACAGCAGGCTCTTCCCCTACACCAAGCGGTACCTTCGCGATCTCAGGAACCACTTTTCCACCATCGGCATCAACGGGGTCAACGAGTGCATCAGGAACTTCACCGACGGCGCCCACGACATCGCTGACGAATGGGGTCACACCTTCGCCTGCGAATACATGGATCATATCCGGGAAAAGATCGTTGAATTCCAGGAGGAGACCGGCAATCTCTTCAATCTCGAGGCCACGCCCGCAGAGGGTACGACCTACCGTTTCGCCAAAGAGGACCTGGCGCGCTTCCCGGATATCCTCCAGGCCGGTACGCCGGGCGCGCCCTATTACACCAATTCATCACAGCTTCCGGTGGGTTTCACGGACGACCCCTTCGAGGCGCTGACCCATCAGGAGGACCTTCAGCGGAAATATACGGGCGGCACGGTCTTTCATCTGTACATGGGAGAGCGGATCACGGACGCGGAGGCATGCAAGCGCCTGGTCAGAAAGACCCTGGAGCGGTTCCGCATCCCATACATCACCGTCACTCCCGTATTCTCCATCTGTCCCAAGCACGGCTATATCGATGGCGAAGTGAAGTTCTGTCCCGAATGCGACCGCGAACTGATCGAACAGAAAAACAAGCAGATGGCTCTCGACGATCTCGTGTGATACGAATCCCGGCAGTCAGCTCGAAAAATATTGATACATTCAAATGAACGTCAAACGCCGTTCACATGAAAACCGGAGGAATGACAATGGTACAGGCTGTTATCGGAAACCGCACGATCACCGTAACCGACGAAGAACGTCAGGCGTGTGAAATCTGGACCCGCGTCATGGGATACTACCGCCCCGTGAGCGAATTCAACATCGGCAAGAAGAGCGAGCACACCGAGCGTGCATTCTTCATTGAAAACAAGGTTCCCGGCCTGTAAACATGACCCATAATACCCAGGCGGGAATGGCACGGACGACCGACATTCAATGCCAGGTCCCCATCGCGGGGATACAACCGCTCACCACCATCGATTTCCCCGGTACGGTTGCGGCGGTCTTCTTCACCCGTGGCTGTCCGTGGCAGTGCAGGTATTGCCACAATCCGGCTCTCAGGGAATGCGGTTTCGATGAATCGCTTCCCATGGAAAGCGCCCTCGAGTTCCTGGAGAAGCGTACGGGATTTATCGAGGGTATCGTCGTGTCCGGCGGGGAGCCGCTCATGCACGATTCGCTTCCCGCTCTCCTGTCTCTCATACGGTCCCGGAGACTGAAGACCGCCATACACACCAACGGCTACTATCCCCGCATGCTCGGGAAGATACTCGCGCGCGGGCTCGTGGATTATGTGGCCATGGACGTGAAGGCCCCGCCCCGTGTGTACGACCGTGTGACCGGCGGGCTCAACACCGGTTTCGCGGTAGCCAAGAGCATCGAGACCATCGTCTCGTCCGGCATCGACTACGAGTTCCGTACGACATATCACCCGGTGGTGCTTTCCGAGCGGGAACTGTTCGACACCGTGCACGCCGTATCAGCGGTGGGCGCCAGGCGTTATTATCTCCAGCAGTTCAGAAGCAGGGGCGTGGCCGATGACGGTCTCCTCCAGAACGGTGACATAATCCCCATCCCCGAGCATGTCGTTCGCGAGGCAGAACGCCTCTTCGAGGTGTTCGGGGTCAGATAAGAACCCTGACCGACATGGCGTTCACCAGGGCAGACCGTCGAATTCACCGGAAACGGCCGCATGTACCGTGAGGTCGTTTTACATTTCCGTTCCTTCCCCGAAAGCCATCCTTAAAGCCCACCCCAACGCACCATAAAACCTCCGGACGGTGTTATATTCACGTTCCTTCTGCGGTGGAAATACGGTCAAGGCCCGAATTGGGACTCGCGCCTCTGAAACTTAGCCTGCGAATACTTCCAATAA
>CAYNWJ010000387.1:0-4307 GCA_964400815.1 uncultured bacterium | reverse complement strand
GTGTCATGATGGCCCACAAGCTCGACGGTGTCGTGCTGCTGACCAACTGCGACAAGATCACCCCCGGCATGCTCATGGCGGCGGCGAGGCTGAACGTTCCCGCCATCGTCGTCACCGCCGGTCCCATGCATTCCGGGATGCGCAACAAACGGAAGCTTTCCCTCGTCCGTGACACCTTCGAGGCGATCGGTCAGTACCGCGAGGGTATCATCGACGAGGAGGAGCTGACCTGTCTCGAGCTGGAAGCCTGTCCCGGACAGGGTTCCTGTCAGGGGCTCTATACCGCGAACACGATGGCGTGCCTGACCGAAACCTTGGGCATGAGCCTGCCGGGATGCGGCACGGCGCTCGCCGGTTTTGCGAAGAAACGGCGCATCGCCTTCCACACCGGGCGCAGGGTCTGCGATCTGGTGCGCGAGAACATACGGCCCCGTGACATCATGACCCGTGCGGCCTTCGAGAACGCCATCCGCATGGACATGGCGCTTGGCGGTTCGACGAACACGATCCTCCATCTCCCGGCCATCGCCCACGAGGCCAAGATCGAGCTGCCGCTGGAGCTCTTCGACGAGATTTCGAAGGACACGCCCCATATCACCTCGATCCGTCCGGGCGGAGACTATTTCATCGAGGATGTTGAATACGCCGGCGGTGTTCCCGCGGTCATGAACGTTCTCGGGGAAAAGCTCCACGACAACAACACCGTTTCGGGGTTCCGTGTGCGCGAGATACAGGAAAAACACGAGGTTGTCGATCCGGACGTGATCAAGGGACCCGACGAGGCCTACCATGCCCAGGGCGGCATCGCCATCCTCAAGGGATCGCTCGCTCCCGATGGCGCCGTGGTGAAGCAGAGCGCTGTCGCTGAAAAGATGATGACCTTCCGCGGCAAGGCCCGCGTGTTCGATTCGGAGGAGGATTCCCTCGAGGCCATCTTCGCCCGGGAGATCAGGCCCGGCGACGTGGTGATCGTTCGCCATGAGGGCCCGAAAGGCGGCCCGGGAATGCGTGAAATGCTCCAGGGAACGGCGGCGATCACCGGCATGGGGCTCAGCGAATCGGTGGCGCTCATTACCGACGGCCGTTTCAGCGGAGGCACCCGCGGCCCCTGTATCGGTCATGTATCTCCGGAAGCGATGGAGGGCGGACCCATGTGCATTGTACAGGACGGGGATGAGATTCTCATCGACATCCCCAACCGTAAACTGGATCTCCTTGTCGGCGAGGACGAGATCCAAAAACGCATGCAGTCCTGGACGCCGCCCGAGCCGAAGGTCAGCGAAGGCTACCTCGCGCGATACGCGAAGCTCGTCACCTCGGCGGCCACCGGAGCTGTTTTCAAGGACTAACGAGGTATAAAAGGATATGATATCATGAAATTGAGCGGATCTGACATATTCGTCGAATGTCTGCGAAAGGAGAAGGTCGAAGTTCTCTTCGGCTATCCCGGAGGGGTCGTCATTCCCATCTTCGACAAGCTGTACGACGCCGATGACATACGGTTCGTGCTGACACGGCACGAGCAGGCGGCCGCCCATGCCGCCGACGGGTATGCCCGGGCGACGGGGAAGACGGGTGTGTGCATCGCCACGTCCGGCCCCGGTGCGACAAATCTGGTCACGGGAATCGCCACGGCCCACATGGATTCCATCCCCATGGTCGCCTTCACGGGCCAGGTGCCCATGTCGCTGATCGGGACCGATGCATTCCAGGAGGCCGATATAACCGGCATAACGCGGCCCATCACGAAACACAACTTCCTTGTGAGCGACACGAGCAAGCTGGCCTCCATCATCAGCGAAGCGTTCTATATCGCTTCCACGGGCCGTCCGGGACCGGTCCTGGTCGATCTTCCGAAGGATGTGAGCACGGGCGAGATCGAGTTCGAGTTCCCCGAGTCGCCCAGCAGGCCCAAGGGATACCGTATTCCCGTGGCGGCAGACGAAGCTTCCATCGAAACGGCGGCCCGGGCCATCGCCGAATCGGAACGACCCTTCATCTATGCCGGCGGCGGTATCATCATCAGCGGCGCCGAAAAGGAGCTGGCGACCTTCGCGGAGCGCATCAACGCCCCGGTCACCACCACCCTCATGGGTCTGGGCGGGTTTCCCGCGAGCCACCCGCTCTGGGTGGGCATGCCGGGCATGCACGGCACATGGACCGCGAACATGGCCTTCACCGAGTGCGATCTCGTCATCGCCGTGGGCTCCAGGTTCGATGACCGGGTGACGGGCAGGATCGAGGAGTTTGCGCCGAATGCCAGAATCATCCACATCGATCTCGATCCGGCGGCCATCGCAAAGATCGTCGATGTGGACATCCCCATCGTGGGTGACGCCAGGCATGTCCTCACGCAGCTGCTCGATGTGATCGGCCCGCGGGAGGCCAACGGCTGGAACGACCGTGTCGCGGCCATGAAGAAGGAGCATCCCCTGCGGTACAGACAGGACGGGAACGGACCGATCAAGCCCCAATACGTGGTCGAGCAGATATGCGAGGCCACCGGAGGCGAGGCCTATATCACCACCGAGGTGGGGCAGAACCAGATGTGGGCGGCGCACTATTACCGGTTCGAGAAACCGCGGCGTTTCATCTCCTCGGGCGGGCTGGGAACAATGGGGTACGGTTTCCCCGCGGCCATCGGCGTCCAGTGCGGGGCTCCCGACGCGGTGGTCTTCGACATCGCGGGCGACGGCTCCATTCAGATGAACATCCAGGAGCTCGCCACGGCCGTCCAGCAGAGGCTGCCGGTGAAGATCGCCATTCTGAACAACCGCTATCTCGGCATGGTCCGCCAGTGGCAGGAGCTGTTCTTCAACCGGCGCTATTCGCAGACCTGCATCGACTGCCAGCCCGATTTCGTCCGGCTGGCGGAGGCCTATGGCGCCCACGGCATCAGGGTGGACACTCCCGCCGATGTCCGTCCCGCGATCGACAGGGCGCTCGAGATCGACGGTCCGGTGATCCTCGATTTCACCGTGGACCGCGAGGAAAATGTCTGGCCCATGGTGGCGCCGGGTGCGGCGATATCCGAAATGTCGGAAGGAGGGGAGTGAACGTCATGAGACATACCATATCGATCATCGTTGACAACAAGTTCGGCGTTCTTGCCCGGGTCAGCGGCCTGTTCTCGTCCCGCGGGTACAACATCGACAGCCTGACTGTCGGGGAAACCCAGGACCCCTCCGTTTCGCGTATGACAGTCGTGGTCGAGGGTGACGACAAGATTCTCGACCAGGTCATCAAGCAGCTCAACAAGCTCGTCGATGTGATCGAGGTGAAGGATTATCCCCCCGGGGCCTTCGTCGGCAGGGAACTGCTGCTCATCAAGGTCCACATGGAAAAGGGAACCCGGACGGAGATCCTCGAGATCGCCAACATCTTCAGGGCGCGGACAATCGATCTGGGCCACTCGTCCATGATTCTCATGATCACCGGCGACGGGGACAAGGTCGAGGCGTTCATCCGCCTTCTGGAGCCTTTCGGGATCATCGAGCTCGCCCGGACCGGCAAAGTGGCCATGCTCAGGGAAATGTCGGGAGCGGACAAGGCGAAGGACATCTGACGTATACATACGGCATCAATCACACACTCAATGTGGAGGACGAATCATGCAGCTCTACTACGACAAGGATGCGGACAAGACCATCCTTCAGGACAAGACCATCGCCATCATCGGGTTCGGTTCCCAGGGACACTCGCAGGGACAGAATCTCCGCGACTCCGGCCACAATGTCATCGTGGCAGAGCTCGAGGGGACCGACAACCATAAACTGGCGGTGGAGGTGGGTTTCACGCCGGTATCGGCCGCCGAGGCGACCAAACAGGCGGACATCGTGCAGATTCTTCTGCCGGACGAGTTGCAGCCCCGCGTCTACAAGAGCGAGATCGAGCCGAACCTGACCGCCGGAAAGGCGCTGGTGTTCTCCCACGGATTCAATATCCACTTCGGGCAGATCAGGCCTCCCGCCGATGTGGATGTGTACATGGTCGCTCCGAAGGGACCGGGCCATCTTCTCCGCCGGGTTTACGAGGAAGGCGGCGGCGTCCCCGGTCTCATCGCCGTCTATCAGGACGCCACGGGCAAGGCGCGCGATCTGGCGCTGGCCCACGCATGCGGTATCGGCGCGGGCCGGGCGGGCATTCTCGAGACCACGTTCCGCGAGGAGACCGAGACCGATCTCTTCGGCGAGCAGGTCGTTCTCTGCGGCGGTCTCACCGAGCTGATCAGGGCGGGTTTCGAGACCCTGGTCGAGGCCGGATATCAGCCGGAAGTGGCCTATTTCGAATGTCTCCACGAGGTCAAG
>CAYNWJ010000386.1:0-4307 GCA_964400815.1 uncultured bacterium | reverse complement strand
CGAGGCCATCGAGCCCGATCACGAGCTCACCCGCCGTGTCGCCGATGCCGTGTCCAGGGCCACCGGCGAAGAGGCGGTCATCAGCGCCTGTCCCGCCATCACCATCGCCATGGTGCTCATCGAGATGGGCATTCCCGCCATCATCTGCGGCCCCGGCTCCATCTCCCAGGCCCACACGGAGGACGAGTGGGTGGAGGTGGCACAGCTTGCGAAGGCGGCTCGGACCTATGCGGCGCTCATGGCCGACATGTAGGCGGCGCATCCGGACAACGAAGCCCCCTGCCAGGCCCGGCGAACGACCGTGTGCATGGCGGGGGGCTTCATTTATGCGCCGGAACCTACTGACCCGCGCCCCCCACCATCGTCATGCCGAGGATGTACTTCGACGGTCCCGCGGGCTCGAGATCGAACCGCTCCCCGAACCACGCGGCGATGCCCGCCAGATCTTCGTCGCTCCCGCCCTTCGCCTCAACCTCCAGCTCGCGGACCGGCCGTTTCCCCTTCGGGCCGGCGAATTCCACGTCGTCGAGCGCCATTTCGAACAGCACGGAACCGTCCCGCACCAGATTGCAGAGGCGGCGGCGGTTGCGCACGATCAGGCTGGGAGTGATCACGACATCCCCCATGCGCTCACGGAGAGCGTGGCAGGCGGGATGATCGATACGGTGTCCGGTGGTGAGATCATTGGGAGTCAGGGTCGTGGGCGCCTCCACCTCGATACGCCGGTGGATGCCGTCCTCCGGCGATGCGCCGGATGTTCCCTGCGCCTTGAAGGTGAGCACCATGGCGTCGTTCTTCCTGCGGTGCCGGAAGACGACTTTTTCGTGAAAAAGCCGCAGATCTGACGTGTCGAAACAGGTGTCCACGATCATGACCGAGCCCGCATCCTCGACCGTGAAACCAGCCGCTCCGGTCAGCGCGGCGAGACGGTCCAGGACGCTGCCGTCGGGCACGGTGAACTTGATTTCGGTTTCCGTTGACATGGGAGTATGCCCCGATTCTTCGTTTATGGTTTCAGCGATTGCGACACGGCGACCGGTACTATCCCCCGTTGCCGCGCTCTTTCCCTCCCCTCAGAACCGCTCCTGCACCCAGTTCACCGTACGGACGGTGTCGCCGGGGCCCGCGTCGTAGAGCAGAAACTCGCTGCCCACGGGGAAATCGCGCTCGACGTTCGACAGGTCCTGTGACGCATCGAGCACGAAACCGGGATGCCCGCCGCTTTCGAGACGGTAATGCGCGGAACCGTCGACAGCCACGAGCCACGAGCCGGCATAGTAGTTTCTGTCGCCTTCCGGATATTTCATGCCGGTTATGTCAGCAAGGCGATTGCGCTTCTCTCCGAGCGGGAAGACGTCACGATTGTCGTAAATCGTTCCCGCGGCGGCGTCATACCGGTCCACACGCCCGCGGCCGATCCATGTGCCGGGGGAGACCCGGGCGGTCGTTCCCTCCACCCCTTCCAGCCAATAGACCGAGCGGACGGGATCGCGGTCGACCATGACAACCTGTCCCGCGGCGGATTCGGGCAGTGCGCGGTCCAGGACGAAACGGTCGTGATGGACCGTCCCGATGCACGCCGTATCGCCCGGCGAGTCGAGGACCGCCCGATTGTTGCCGTCCCGGAGGAGGGTCCCCGCAGCGAGGGTGAGACGGTCCTTTTCACCGTCTCGGCGCATGACGACCCCGTACTGCCCCCGGAGTTCGTATCGTCCGTCGGCGCTTGCCGCATATCCCGAAGGCGACAGAGTCGACAGGATGATATCTTCACCGTAATCATGTGTTATGATCATGCCGAAAGCATTATTGTCGCTATCATCGCTCAGATCGAGACGGCGAACTTCGAGGATGGGTGACGAGCCGTTCGCGGATGCATGGCTCAGCACCGCCCCGAAGGTGCTCGTGTCGTCCGGGCCGCCGGGAACGCGCCGCCTGACCAGGAAGGGCATGGGCGGGAGGTTTTTGCTCGACGGACGGGGATAGCCTTTGGTGAGAATGAATGTCTCGCCGTCATCGCCCGGCACGAAATCGGCCATGAAACGCACACCGTCCTCCATGGTCCATGCGGCGCGCCAGGGGGCGTTCACATCACGCTCGCGGACATCGTAGAGATACTGATAGCCCTTGTTGTCAACGTGGTAGGGGAGCACGTCATCGGGCTTGTGGCCGAACGCGACGTCCTCGCCCGCGAGGGTGCCTTCACGCGGCGGAGGCAGTTCCATGCCGCCGAGATCGACATCCACCGGTGGACCGTGGAAGAGATAGTCGTGCAGACGGTTGTTCCCGCGGACACGGAAGATATCGGCAACATAGGAACCGCCGTCCGGGAGGTCCACAAGGGCGAGAGACCGCCGGTAGAGATCGACATCGGCGTGGACATAGGCGTCCTCGCAGGAAGCGTCCACGATCTTGACCCCGTCGGCGTGCACGAAGGCGTGGAGATCGCCGAAGGTCCCCTCGAGCTGTCGCTTTTCGTCCACTTCCACCGTGGCATGGCTCACCGTATGGGTGGTCCAGCCGCCGGGTGTGGGGGCGATGGAGTCCATGTATTCGGGATAGCCCATCTCGGGGATGAATTCACGGTCGAGGGCGAAGAAATTGATGTTCAGACGGTCGGCGTGGCTGTGGGCCGGATGCGCGTACCCGTAATCGAAGAACAGCGCCGATCGGTCGTCCCCTTCGCCGGTGCGCATGACCGCGAATCCCCGGACGGGGGCGAGGGTGCTTTCGAAGGGCTCCGCGCGGGCGGCGGTCCGTTCGATATCCTCCATGTCCGGCTCGGGGGGCGTGTCGGTGAAGAGATTGTCGAGGGATGCCGTTGACGAGGCGCCGTAGAGGTCGTATGCCTGCATGAGATACCGTGCGATGACCGGCGACTTGTAACGGTTGTAGGCCTCGAGAAGCAGGGCGGGCCTCAGGGTGAGACCGTTGTTGGTGAGCCCCCCGGTGTCGCCGAAGAA
Organism: uncultured bacterium; assembly: GCA_964400815.1. Classification (GTDB taxonomy): domain Bacteria; phylum Latescibacterota; class Latescibacteria; order Latescibacterales; family Latescibacteraceae. The sequence continues at coordinate 1,347 of CAYNWJ010000386.1, read as the reverse complement.
ATGGGTGTACTTGTCGAATATCACGATTTCGGCGAAGGCGTGGAAGGCCTTTTCCATGTTCGGATGCTCCCAGATCCAGTCGCCGTTCACCCCCATCTCCTCCGCGATGTGCCAGTCGTCGTAGAGGTAGTGTGAGCCGTACCCGAATGCCGCCTCATAGGGAAAACCGTCCCGGAAATACTGATTGTCCAGCGTGGGCAGCACCGCCACCGGGTGCTCGTACAGCATGTAGTCCAGGATCTCCCCGTCGCCGGTCTTGTTCACGAAGCGGGCGAAGGGAGCGTTCCAGACATTGCCCCAGTTGCTGGGTGCGGGCTGTTCGCGATATGCCTCGAATGCCGGGCGGAAGACGTTCGCATGGAAGCGCTCGATGAATGCGTCATCCAGCGACGGCAGTAGGATCTCCACCGCCGACACGAGGTTCGAGAGCGCCGCGCCCTCCCACATGGTGGGGAGCATCTTCACATACACCCCCCAGTCCGTTCCGTCATAGGTGAGATCGTCACCGTCCATGTCGGGATAGACCTCCATGAAGCGGTCCAGAAGCACCGTGGCCGTGTGGGCATAGGCGTCGTCACCGGTGATGATCCAGAGCTGGGCCATGGTCTTCACGCGCGCCGGCATGGACTGGAGGAACCAGTGGTTGAACCAGCCGAGGAAATAGTACTTCTCGCCCTTCGTGGGGCTGTCCTCACGGTCGTCGGTCCATCCCGAGCCGTCGTCCGGGAAATCGGCGTTCGGATAGACCTCTCCGCCGATGGGACACTTCACTTGGAGGGGATGGGCCAGGTCCACCGAGCTCGAGGTACCGAACGGCTGATAGACGCTCGTCCCGCCGCCATGCACCGGGCAGCCTTTACGGTGCACCATGAGGGCGCGGATATAGTGCGCAGGGCAGATGAGGGACCGGAGGGTCTCGTCGTCCATGGCCATGAGCTGTTCGACGGACTTCTTACCCCGCTCGACGAGGGCCTCGTACCGGTCGTCGCTCTCCATGCGGGCGAGGACGGCGTCACGGTCGAAGGTTTCGTATCCGTCGCGGACGGATGATTTCTCGAGGGTGGAACGGTCATAGCTGACCTGCGGCGGATCGGGGAAGAAGGCCTGCTCCTTCCCGGAGGAGCAGGAAAGAACGGCTGCGGCGAGAAAGAGCGCCGCGGCTGAAGCGAAGACTGGTTTCATGGGGGCCTCGTTTCGTGAGAGAATGATGTCGTACCAGTGGCAATAATCGATATCCTGACGAAGGAAATATACGCTTCACGGGCGAAACGGACAAGAGGCTGGTAGGTTGCCGCAACCCCCCGTTTTTCAGCAACAAACTTAATATTTCGAGGTTTTTCAGTTTCT
>CAYNWJ010000385.1:0-4311 GCA_964400815.1 uncultured bacterium | reverse complement strand
CCGGATCTGGGAAACCGCCTGGACAAGCTCGCGCAGCACTATCGCTCGTCCTATCTCAACACCGATCCCGTCGGCCTGATCCACCGGTACGGCGGGACGGCGGACCGTGAAGTGGCCGGTCTCGTCGTGTCGGTTCTTTCGTATGGGGGAGCTGAACAGATACGGCGGAGCGCCGAACGTGCGCTCGCGTGTGCAGGGCCTTCTCCAGCCGCGTTCGCCCGCCGCGGCATGGACTGTCTGGCCGGGAAACTTGCAGCCTTCAAGCACCGCTGGACCACGGGCGCGGAAATAGCCGTGCTTTTCAGGGCGGCGGGCGACATTCTCGAGGAGTACGGTTCCATCGGCGCTTGCGTGCGCGGACTGGACGATCCCGGAGAAAGAACCATCGGGGGTGTCATGGACAGGTTCGCACGTCTGGTCGTGAGCCGGGTGGAAAGACATCTCGGCGGCATCCCCGGAAAGGATGCGTCAGGGCGTCCCACGTCATATCTCGTTCCTTCACCCGCCGGAGGCAGCGCCTGCAAACGTCTGGCGATGTTCTTTCGATGGATGGTGCGCGGTCCCGACGGTGTCGATTTCGGTCTCTGGAAATGTATCGACACGTCGCGGCTTGTCATACCCGTAGACCGGCACATCGCGCGCATGGGTTCCCGCCTCGGCCTCACCGAACGAACGAATCCGGACTGGAAGATGGCTGTGGAGATCACCGATGCCCTTCGAACGTTCGATCCCGCGGACCCTGTCAGATATGATTTCGCCCTGGTTCGTCCCGGAATCATGGGCCGGTGCGGTTCGCCGGGTCAGAACGGCTGCGGAGACTGCGCCCTCCATCCATTCTGCGGGGAACGCCAATGAAGCGGTTCTGTACGGTCATGACGCTGCTTGTGTGTTGTGGAAGCGCGGCGGCGTTCGAGCCTGTATCGGCGTTCCATGACGGATTCGCCATACCCGGGGTTTATGGTGGATCCGGGGCCGTGTATTCCTTCCCGGGATGGGAGGCATTCGGCCGGGGCGTGACCCTCGCGGGCGGATGGTTCATGCCCCACGGCATGGAGGAGCTATCGACAACAACAGGGTGCGCATCCTATGGGTGGGAACGAGTGGGCCTGTCGGCGTCATTTTCGGGAACGGGGTTCGATCTCTACGGTGACGAAATGGCGAAAGCCGGTATCGCGTTCCGGCCGGTGTCCTGGATTGCCGGGGGAATTCGCCTGACACGCTGCGCCATGCGCATCGAGGGTTACGGGAGCGCATCCGCCATGGGCGCCGACACGGGCTTTGTGGTTCGTCCCCGCGAAGGCATCTTCGTGTCCGCGGCATACGAGGACATCACCGGAGCCGAACTGGGCCGTTCCGAAGAGCCGGTCGACGGCCGTATGCTTGCCTCCTTCTGCTGGCGGGCGGCGCCGGGCGCGTCACTGGTCGCTTCAGTATCGAAGGTCCGGCGATTCGACCCGTCCATGTCGGCGGGCATTATCACTGAGATACTCGACTCGCTGACCCTTGGTATCATCGGGGCGAACGGGCCGGACAGGTTCGAGTTCCTCTGCGGCGTCAGCCCGGGACGCTCACGCTTCAGCTGGAGGGGAACCTACCACCGTGAACTGGGCATGACTCATGGCTTTTCGATATCATGGCGCGACAGCCGTGACGGCGGTCAGCAATGACATGGCCGGACCGCCCGCCACACTCATGCCCCCTGCCGCTCATTTCACCAGCATCATCCGTCCATTGGCCGCATGCGGTCCCTTGACTATGCGGTAGAGATAAACTCCCGAAGACACCCTGCGGCCTTCGTTGTCACGACCGTCCCACACCGCTGTGTTCAGGCCGGCGTGCACGTTGCCTACGCGAATGTCCCTGACTTTCTGGCCGGCGATATTGTATATGCCGATGTCCGCAGCGCCCCAGCTGTAGACATCGAATTCTATCTGCGTGTAGGGATTGAAGGGATTGGGATAGTTGCCGCGGATGACGAGCGCGCCGGGCAGATTGTCCTGAACACCCGCGGAGCGGTCGTCGAAGCTCGCTATGCCCCGCGTCGTGCCGAACCACTTGACATTGTTGTAATCCACCTCGATGCTCACCACCTGGTCATGGACGAGCCCGTCATCCATGTTCATGCTTTTCCATGTTTCGCCGTCGAACATGCTGACTCCCCGTTCGGTGCCCACCCACAGAACATCGGAATAATCCACCGCCAAAGCGGTGATATAATCGGACAGAAGACCGTCTTCAACGGTGTAGTTCGTCCAGGTGGTGTCGTTGTAGCAGGACAAACCCCAGGGCGTGCCGACCCATTTCCGGTTGAACCTGTCAACCGTGATTGCCTGGATGCGATCATCAATCAGACCATCCACCTTGGTGAACTGTGTAAAGGTGTCACCGTCGAATTTCCATAATCCCTTGGCGCGTCCGACGGAGAACCAGAGCACGCCCTTGTTGTCAACGACGATGTTCCTGACCCACTCCGTGATGAAACCCTCGTCCTCGATGTAGCGCTTCCATGTATCTCCGTCATGGCGGAAAAGCCCGCCTCCCGTTCCCAGCCATTTCACATTCATGCTGTCGACCGCGACGGACAGTGTGGCCGGAATGTCGTAGTCCGCCGTCTCGAAGTGATCGGTCCATTCACCGCCGTCGATGTCACGGGACTTGACACCCTGGATATCGGATGTCCAGAGTACATTGTTTTTATCGACTGCCACTGCCCGGCGGTCGCCATCGAGATCGTTTTCCCAAGTGGCTTCATCGAACACGGAAACACCCCTGAGCGTGGAATACACCTTGCGGTTGTCTGTGGAAATCGCAATATCCCGGATGTAATTGTTCGGAGGTCCGTCGATGATATACGATACCGCCGGCCCGCCGTCATGGTTGAAAACCCCCCTGTCGGTCCCGAGCCACACATCACCAGCATCGTCGATGCCGACGGATACGACGCTGTCGAAACGGGTGTCCGATGTGATGATATTCTTCTGCCAGCCGGACCCGTCGAAGGACATGATCTCGCGCCGCCAGACATCGTCCTGCTCGTCGTAGGTAATCGGCTGTGTCGTCGAGCCGGTCCAGACCGTGTTGTCTTCATCCACGGCGAACGCTTCGATCTTGATGAGCCGTTCCCCGTCATCCGATTCCACGGTCAGCTCATGCTCGAAGAATGTGCTGTCCCGGAAGCTCATCAGCCGGCCGTTGCTGGTGAGACACCAGATCGTTCCCTCGGAGTCCGCCTGGATTCGGGTGATGTCGTTGGAGAGCGTTTCGCTGCTGGCGCGGAATGTATACCAGTTTTCGCCGTCGAAACGGCTCAGGCCCTTGTCGGTGCTGAACCACATGGCCCCGTCGACCGTTTGTGCAATATCGAATATATTCGGGGAAACAAGCCGCTCGTCATCGGGATAATGGCTCCACGATTCTCCGTTCCAGCGGGAAACGCCAACCGTCGTTCCGAAACACAGGGCGCCGCCGGGTTCCTGCGCCATTGACAGCACGCTGTTCGATCTGGCGCCGTCATCGATATCGAAATTCTTCCACGATTCTCCATCGAAACGTGAAACGCCCTGTCTGGCCGATCTGCCGTAAATCACCCAGAGATTTTCGTCCGCGTCCACGAACATACCGGCTATGTCGTAACTTTCAATGCCGTCGTCTTTCGTGTGCAGTGTCCATTCGATCCTGCTCCCGTCGAGCGCTTCCAGAGCCTTTCCGCTGTATATTCCCTCGTCGGTGGCGAACCACATGGTGCTGTCATCGAACGCGGCGACCGCGCTGACCGTATTGTCCGGCAGCCGGGAATTATAGGTCAAATACCACTCCCAGGAGGAACCGTCATAGAGGGTCACGCCTTTGTCGGCGTTCATGTGAATGAACCAGGCATTGTCCGTGGCGTCGATGACGATATTGTCGACCACTTTGTCGATGAGGTGGTCACCCGCGACAAAAGTGTCCCACTCGCCGTTTTGCAGACGGGAGACACCATGATCCGTACCCGCCCACACGGTTCCTTTGCTGTCCACACGGATCACATTGATGATGTTGTTGACGAGACCGTCATCCTTGGAATAGGTCTGCCAGTCATTCCCGTCATAACTCGTTATCCCGGCTGTCGTCGCAATCCAGAGCACACCGTCGGGCCCGAGGTCCATGCTCGATATACTGTCTCCCGAAAGACCGTCGGCAACGGTGTAGTTGGTCCACTCTTTACCGTCGAGACGCCAGAGTCCCTGGTTGGTGCCGATCCATTTGACACCGTCTCCGTCGACAACGATGGTGCGGGCGGAACTGTCGAAGACATTCTCGGGTTCATGCACG
>CAYNWJ010000384.1:379-4345 GCA_964400815.1 uncultured bacterium | reverse complement strand
GTCTTGTCAGAGACCGCGCCGGAAACGCCGTTACGTCCGAGCTTGTCGAGCACACGGTCCGGCCGCATGCCGAAATCACCCGCCACTTCCTCCACGGTCTTGAGCTCGGTGTGCGGAGCGGGCGCCGCGGACACCCCTTCCTCCCAGGAATTCTTGATGGACTCGCCGATGTCCATCGTTGTGCCGAAGGGAGGCAGCTCCATGAGCGTTCCCGCGAACACCGACACGACGATGACCGCCGCGGCGGCCGTTTTCTTCCTGAGTCTCAGGCTGTTTTCGATCTTCGTCCGCAGGTGGTTCATCAGCGCCCGCCAGTTGAGCTGGATGTGCAGTATGGACAGGATAACGAACAGGAAGCTGAAAATGGTGTGCACCGAGGACCTCTGCTCCTTGGTCATGCCCAGAAACCGCCAGTCGATCCAGAAGGCGACCCGGCCCGGCGGAACGATATACAGCACGACGCCGGTCAGGGCGAGGACGAGGAAGGCGAGGGTGAGTGTGAGGCTCACGAGGGAGCGAAAGGAGAATCGCTTGACAGAGTTCACGGGCACCCCATTTATCATACACTATTGTTATAGCTATTATTATAATAATTGAGGCGAGCAAACCCCCCTCCGAACTTCGAAGGGGGGTTTTCTCATGTAACCGCCGGAAATCCTCAGACGATATACTTCCCGCGAGCCGTGTAGCCGGTATGGAGCAGCTTGTGCGCCTTGTGGCTGTTGGGTCCGTCGGTGAAGAACTTGGTGTAGAGTTCCACCACCGCGGGGTTGTCGTGGGACTTCCTGATCTCGTAGGCCTGGTCTTCGTCGTAGATGGCCTTTGCGCGGGCTGCGCGGATCTCGGGCGTGGTCGGAATGGGCTGACCGCCGCCGCCGAGGCATCCGCCCGGGCATGCCATGAACTCGATGAAGTGGGCCTCGCTGAGCTTGCCGCCCGCCTTGATATCCTCCAGCACCTTCTTCGCGTTCGCGGTGCCGTGGGCCACGGCGAGCTTGAGGGTCGCGCCCTTGAGCCAGTCCCAGTTGTCGAAGGGGACGTCCTTGTTCATCTTCAGGATGTCCGGAACGGGACCGAGATTCTCGGGAAGCGTGAGTTCCTTGTACTTGATGCCGTCGAAACCGCGGATCTCCTTCACCTGTCCGGCGAGTTCGTCGGGATCGGCGACCTGGCCGGTGACGATCTCATAGACGGTGCGGAGCGCGGCTTCCATCACGCCGCCGGATGCGCCGAAGATGACGCCCGAGCCCGTGGCGGTTCCGAAGGGATCGTCGAAATCGCTCTTGGGCACGTTGGGCAGGTCGATGCCGGCCTCGCGGATCATCTGGGCGAGCTCACGGGTGGTGAGACCGTAATCCACGTCCTTGAAACCGGAATCGGACATTTCGGGCCTGTTGCACTCGAACTTCTTCGCCGAGCAGGGCATGAGCGCCACGGTGATGATGTCGGCGGGATCGATCTCGTTTATGTCGGAATAATAGGTCTTGATGACCGCGCCGAACATCTGCTGCGGGCTCTTGGCCGAGGAGACGTTGGGCAGGTACTCGGGATAGAAGTGCTCGATGAACTTGACCCAGCCGGGCGAACATGAGGTGAACTGGGGCAGCGCCACGGGCTTCTTCGCCACGAGCGCGTTGTAGAGCCTGAGGATCAGCTCGGTGCCTTCCTCGATGATGGTCAGGTCGGCGGTGAAGTTGGTGTCGAACACCTTGTCGAAACCGCAGCGCCTGAGGGCCGTGTTCATCTCGAACGTGAGAGGAACGCCCGGTTCGAGGCCGAATTCCTCGCCGATACCCGCGCGCGGGCTCGGAGCGGTCTGGATGACCACGTGCTTCTTGGGATCGTCGATGGCCTTCCATATCTCGTCGGAGGGGTCGTTGGCGCGAAGGGCGCCGGTGGGGCAGCGGTTGATGCACTGGCCGCAGTTGATGCAGATGACCTCGCCGATGGGCTTGTCCATGAACGTGGCGATCTTGGTCTCGTCGCCGCGGTTGATCGCTTCGAGCACACCCACTTCCTGCAGATCGATACAGGTGCGGACGCACCGGCGGCAGAGCACACACTTGTCCATGTCCCGCCTGAGTGAATAGCTCGAGGTGTCGGGCTCGTACCGGCGCTCGGTGATGTGGCCGAACCGGTAGGTGTCGACACCGTATTCCTTGGCCAGTTCCTGGAGTTCGCAGTTGTTGTTGCGGACGCAGGAATAACACTCGCCGTAATGCTTCGAGAGCAGGAGATCGATGATGTTCCTGCGCGCCCGGCGCACCTTCGGCGAGGTGGTCTTGACCTCGATGGGCTGGGTGATGGGATAGGCGCAGGACGCCTGGAGCGTCCGCTGTCCCTCGACCTCGACGACACACACGCGGCACACGCCGGCGATGCAGAGATCGTCGTGATAGCAGAGGGTGGGAATATGCACGTTGATCATCTTCGCGGCCTCGAGGATGGTCGTCCCGTAGGGCACGCGAAGCTCTACGCCGTCGATGGTCACCTTGACCTTGCTTCCGATGCCGTCGGAATCCTGGGTCTTGACGACATGGGGCTGGGTGCTCTTCGGCGCGCGATCGTTTTTGTCGTTGATGACTTTATCTTCCATTGTACCACCTTCCTCGATTATGCTTCGACCGCAGGCACACGACCGAATATCTCGTGCCTGAAGTGTTCGATGATGGACAGGAACGCGTTCGGGCTCGACTGGCCCAGGCCGCATTTGGACGAAAGCTGCAGGGTCTCGGCGAGAGAGATGATCTCGTTGAGATATTCGATTGAGCATTCGCCGGCCTTGAGCTTCTTCACCGCGTCGAGCAGAAGCGGGTTGCCCTCACGGCAGGGGGTGCACTGGCCACAGGATTCCTCGACGAAGAACTCGAGGAAGTTTTCCGCCACATCGAGCATGTCGCGGTCCCGGCCGAACACGATGACCGATCCGCCGGTGGGCGCGTCGGTGAAGGCCTCGGTCTTCGCGAACGCATCGGCGGGAATCAGCTTGCCCGAAGCGCCGCCCACCGCGACCGCCTTCGCGTTCTCGCCGCCCACTTCCTTGAGAAGATCGGCGAGGGAGATGCCGATGGGAAACTCGAACACGCCGGGATTCGCGCAGTCGCCGGAGACGCTGTAGAGCTTGGAGCCCTGCGCCGCGCCGGTGCTGACACCCTTGAACCACCCGGCGCCCTTCGCCATGATCCTGGAGGCCGTGATGAGGGTCTCGACATTGTTGACGGCTGTGGGATGGCCCATGTAGCCGGTGTTGACCGGGAAGGGCGGACGGTTGCGGGGCTCGCCGCGCTGGCCTTCCATCGATTCGATGAGGGCCGTTTCCTCGCCGCAGACATAGGCGCCGGAGCCCATCATGATCTCGATGTCGAAATCGAACCCGTCCTTGCCGCCGGCGTTCTTTCCGAGGAGTCCGTCCTCGCGCCTCTTGGCGATGACCGCTTCGAGATCCTTGCGGAGATACTGGTATTCGCCGCGAAGATAGATGACGCCGGTGTCCGCGCCGATGGCGTATCCGGCGATGGTGACGCCTTCCATGAGATCGTCGGCGTATTCGGAGAGCAGCACGCGGTCCTTGAAGGTTCCGGGCTCGCCCTCGTCGGCGTTGCAGACGACATATTTTCTGTCGCTCTGGGCGGCGGCGGCGATGTTCCACTTGACACCGGTCGGGAATCCTGCCCCGCCGCGTCCCTTGAGCTCCGAATTTCTGATCTCGGTGATCACTTCGGTTCTCGATTTGGCAAGGGCGTTCTTGAGACCGGAATTCGGCTCTATGTCGATGAAAATGATATGACCTTTCCGACTAGACATACTTCTTGCCCTCCTGTGCAAAAGCGGTGAACGCACGCTTGCACCCCTGGATGATGTCGTGCACCATTTCCGGTGTAACGTGCGTGTAGGCGACATCGTTCACCAGAAGCGCCGGACCCTGGTCGCACAGACCCAGGCAGTTGGCGTATTCGAGGGTGAAAT
>CAYNWJ010000384.1:0-369 GCA_964400815.1 uncultured bacterium | reverse complement strand
CGTCGTATCGCCGAACTTGACGCCGAGCTCGTTTTCCAGCTGACGCGCGACGTTTTCCTTGCCCGCCATGTCGCAGGAGATGGTTCTGCACAGCCGGATCACGAACGTTCCCGTGGAACCGGTGCGGAGAAAGGAGTAGAACGACACCACGCCATATACCTCGACGGGGTGAATGCCGAGCAGGTTCGCGATTTCCTGCATGGCGAATTCCGAGATGTGATGATACTTTTCCTGTATGGCCTGAAGAATCGGCAGGAGGCCGGAGCGCTTGTTTTCGTATTTCTTCGCCAGCGCGACGATCTCCTCGCCCAGTGTGTCACGTTCGGTCCTGAGCATCGATTATTCCCCTCCCTTTTCGAGGAGTTCCTT